>CAYROE010000040.1:8773-10124 GCA_964425855.1 uncultured Desulfurococcales archaeon
GTTCATGGCGGGTTGTGACAAAATCTATCTTGTCTTTGTAGTTGTAGAGTGTATCTATGAAGTCTATGACGCTTGTCCCTATTATGCCATATAGCCTTGTTAGACCAAGCCTGTAGAGTGCCTCCGCTAGGAGTCCTGCGACTGTATATTCAGATGACATCCTCCCATTCACCTTGTTTTCCAACAAATGGTTAGTTTGGCCCAGAACTATTCTTGTCGATATCTACATGTTGACTACTGCTTCTGGCTCTCCACCTAGTAGTACGCGGAGAACGTTCTCCACGCTGAACCTAACTATTCTCTGCCGTGCATCAGTGTTTGCACCAGCTATGTGTGGTGTTAGTATTAGGTTGACATTTGGGTCCTCTCTTGCGAGTCTCAACAATGGATGCTCGGGTGGCGGAGGCTCTGTTGTGTACACGTCTATTGCTGCTCCCGCTATCCAACGTTCTTTGAGGGCTCTAGCAAGTGCTTCTTCGTCTATGAGCTCTCCTCGTGATGGATTAATAAGTATTGCATTGGGTTTCATCGATCGAAGTTCTCTCTCGCTTATTAGGCCCCGCGTTTCGTCTGTGAGTGGTACATGTATTGACACAATGTCCGATTCTCGTAGGAGTCTCCTAAGCGTCCTATATTCTAGGCCGTATTTTTCTTCGAATTCCTTATTACGGTACTTGTCATAGTATACTATTTTTACTCCCCATCCCGCTAGTCGTTTTGCGACTTCTCTCCCTATCCTGCCCAGTCCTATTATTCCCCAAGTCTTCTCATAGAGATCATATGTCCCCATCTCCATTAGATCCCACTGAGGCCATTTTGCCTCGATCGTTTTCGAATGAGCATATACAAGGCGTTTCAACAGTGCTAGGGCTGTCATTATAGTGTATTCTGCAACACTAACAGCGTTTGCTCCACCGGCGTTAGCTACAGGTATACCTTTCTCCTTGCATGCCTCGATGTCTATATGATCAAAGCCTGTGCTTGGCTGCTGTATCAGCTTCACTTTCTCCATTGCCATGCATAGGTCTTTGTCTATCTTCATCTGGAAACTATAGTCTCCCAGCACTATGTCAGCGCTCTTTAGAGCTTCGATTACTTCATCGCGGGGCTTCCCGAAGACTCCAATTACCTCGAGATCAACTGGTTTCCCCTCGAGATAGGGCGCGAAGAAGGCTTTGATGAGCTGTTCCGGAAGAGGGCTCATGCTTATAATCACGTATTTCCTAGTCATATAACTTCACCTATATGGAGAATCTGGAAAATTTCTCCCACCGATATCCCATTCATATATTCTATTGGATCTCTAGATAGGAAATATCCTTAAATGCCAAAAAATATAGATAATTCACTA
>CAYROE010000041.1:0-9760 GCA_964425855.1 uncultured Desulfurococcales archaeon
GGCTCCTAGTCCTCCTCTGCCTGCAGCCCGGTATACGTCGAAGGCTATGTGTGCGAACCTTACCAGGCGTTCTCCAGCGGGTCCTATAGTTGCGACGCTAGCGGATAGGCTGGTCTCTGCCCTTATCTTATCTGTAGCCTCCGATACTCTTAGACCCCACAGATGGCCTGCTCTCCTTATCTCTACATTGTCATTGTTTATCCATAGGTAGACTGGTTTCTCCGCCTTGCCTTTTATTACTAGTGCATTGTATCCTGCTTTTCGAAGTAGTGGACCAAAGAAGTCCCCCGCATGGCTGTCGTGTATGAGCCCTGTAAGTGGGCTCTTGGATACTACTGATACCTTGCTAGCGCCTGGTGCTACGGCGTTTAGGAGGCCTGAGGAGAAAACTATTACGTTCTCTGGATCAAATGGGTCTGTTCCAGGCAAAATATTATTATATACTAGGTAGTATCCAAGGCTTTTTCCTCCTAGGAACTTATCACAGATATCTTCATCTAGGATCTCGGTCCAGGTTTTCTGATTGGAAAGATCAACGTGTAGGATTTTGCATTTTAAACCGAGCACTTGTCTTCCACCACTTGGCTAGTTATTTGTAGGTGAGAGGAAAATAATATTGATAGTATAAACGTTATATCGAGTATCTATTCTTGGACCGGAAAGAGAAGTATTAAAATTATATCACGTCTCCCAAGATACTATCATTATAGTCGGACTAGTATTTATGGCGATGAGGGCACACGGCCGTGATCTGAGCCCCTCAAGGAGAAATCTAGTTAGAGGGCTGTAAGGAGCCGTGTTTCGCCCGAGCCGACTCTAGGATAGTTAAGTATAGTTGTTCATAGTCAATATATACACTTATAAATACCCTGTGAATCCCTAAGATATATAGATGCAGAGGTGATGATGATGCCGGACTGTGGCAACAGTTAAAAAGAATAATATTATTCTCGTTCCAGCTCTCGGGTAAAACCGTAGATCTTGCCCTTGTACCAGTCCATTTGCTAAGACCCCATGAAGAAATAGTCGAAGACAACCTTCGCAGGGTGCTCCAATCAATAAGGAAAGACCAATACATCAAGAGACCTATAATAGCAGACAAAGACACACACGTTATCCTCGATGGACACCATAGATATACGGCGTTGAACATACTCGGTGCCAAATATGTTCCAGCCTACTTGATCGACTATAACGACGACACAATAGTAGAAGTAAGATCCTGGAAGGATAACAAGCCCATGCCCAAACATATAGTCATAGAGGCTGGTCTCCGAGGATACATGTTCCCTCCTAAGACTACGCGCCACATAGTAAAGATTCCCCTGCCCGAGTGCTGGCTCCATATCGATGTCCTACGGGGGAAGAAAAGGATTATCTCAGCTTGTGGCCATAAAATACGTATATAGTGTTGGATTAATATTATTTTATTTTAATAAAATAGGTGATTTAAGGGGCTGAAAACATGACGAGAAAACGGAAGAAGAAACCAAAGAAACTACCAATCTGGACAATTATGCGTCGAAAGCCAAAAAAGAAGAAAAAAGACTACAGGTACGTCCTGAACCCAGAAATACTACGTCTAATAGGAGTCCTATACCAAAAGAGGAAACCAATCCCAATGATAAAAGCCGCGGAGGACAAGCTCCTAGCAATAGAGATACTAAGAATACTAGGGGTTCCAGAAAGATTCCTAGAAGACGTCGTAATAATGAACTTAGACGTGCTCAAGATAATAAAGCCACCATACAAGATGGGCGTAGCAAAAAGCCCAGCAGAACTAGTAGAGGCATCGAAGCCAACACCCCTCGTACGGCTAAGAATCAAAGGCATGCCAACGATATGGGCAAAACTAGAATGGTTCAACCCATTTAGTCTAAGCGTTAAAGACAGAATAGCAGCGGGCATACTCCAAGCACTGCTCGAAATCGAGGACCAAGTAAAGGGAGTAACAGAAGTATCAAGCGGGAACACAGGAATAGCGATAGCATGCCTAGCAAGAGCACTAGGACTAGACACCAGAATATACTTCCCAGGATATACGCCGGAAGCCACCCGTGCGACACTGGACCTACTAGGAGTAGAATACAAGATAAGCGAGAAAGGACTAACAGTAGACCTCATAGAAGATGTCAAGCTCTGGGCCAAATGGACAGGATTCACACACGTAGACCAGTTCGAAAACGACTACAACTTCCTCACCCACCTCAGAACAACCACCATCGAAATAATAGAACAACTCGAAAAGGCCAAAGCAAAACCGGACAAGATCGTACTAGTATCCGGTACAAGCGGGACCTCAGCTGCTGTATCCTTCGGCCTATATCACTATTATAAAGGAAGACCCGACATATACATTGTACAGCCAGCAAAAGACGAAGTAATAGAAGGAATTAGAAGGCTAGAGACAGGAGCGAAATGGCTTGAAATGGTAAAGGAAGCAGGACTAGAGTACAATGTAATAGACGTGACCAGACAAGAGGCCCTATGCGCTATACAAGAAATAGCAAGAAACACTGGGCTACTACCAGGCCCGAGTAGTGGAGCAGCATATGCCGGGATAAAACAACTAGTAGAGCAGGGAGAGATAGAGAGAAAACACACAGTTATAACATTGTTCCCCGACCACGGGCTAAGATATATAGACAGGCTAATCCAAGCAAAATGCAAAGATAATAATGACACAGAATCAAACAAGTAATCCTTTAAGCATTATTATTTCGGCTTAACTCCTTCATCTCTACTTACTCTACAACAGTAACGACGGCCTACTATTCCTAATAAGGAGGAGAGGGCCTCAACGCTTTGGCCCCATGACATCGCCCCTCCACATACGAGCGGAGAGGCTATCAAACGCTGCCCCACACACAGTATCGTGGGACAGCGGTCTATCATCGGCCAATATAGGTGAAGTAGTGGTGGAGGCTAATAAGAAGAAGAAAACCCAGTTTCTAGGAAGACACATCATGCTGAAAAAGGAGTATGGAGAGAAACTTCTTGAAGGAAAGAAAAAGACCACGATAAGGATGGGAATAGTACGTCCAAAGTACAAGGAACTAATAGTACACAGTGGTGGAAGACCAATCGCAAAGGTTAAGGTCGTAGATCTCAAAGTCAAAAAAGTAAAGGAACTAGACGACAGTGATGCCCGACTCGACGGCTTCAACAATAGAAGAGAACTACTAGAAGCTCTCAGAAAAGCATATGGTAGGATACATCCAGAGGAGCCTGTCACGATAATATACCTAGACATAGTCCAGAGACTGGATAATCTAGACAGCGACGACCCATATCTAGGCCTAAGCCCCGGAGACATAGCACGAATAGCACTAAGATACCTCAACAAGGAACTAGATGAAGAGGAAAGAAGAATACTACGAGATCTAACAGTCACTAATAGTATCAGGGGAACAGCCTACAGGCTCTACGGGGATTCCACTCACCGGGCCAGGATCAGGAGAACATTGAGGAAGAGTCTAGACCTCTTAATCAGAAAAGGAGTCCTCAGACCAGATAAAAGAGGTAAAACACGATACTAGAGGTCTTCTACACGAAACATCCGTGTCTCCCTATTAGGCCTAGTTCTTGGGAAGGCTCTTAACACGGAAAACACCTATTCTCCAATCCTCCTCCGAGAAAAAGGGATCTGGCTCTATAACCTTCACGAGCTCAGCATCAGCACCCAGATCCTCCAGGACAAACTTAAAGTCCTCGACCCAATCATTGATCCCACATGTCCTACAAAAGCTCCCATCAAACTTCACATAAACCAGGCCACCTTCTATCTTTACAAGAGAAGCAATACTCTCCGGGGCCCTATACTTGTTATACTCTCGTATTGCCTTATTGATGAATTTCGCTATGTCTAGTGAAACGACTCCGCTCATACCTGCCTCCCTTACATACCTTAGTTTCGAGCAAACCTCAAAGCCTAGAAATATATAATTTCATATAAGAACGAATAACCGATATAGGAGCTCAGGAGAGTCCCTGGAAGAAAACCAGGGCTATTAGAAAATAATGCATATACGACGAGAACACATCTGCTCCCCTAGGGAGAGGTGAGGACGCGTAATGGAAAGCGATATTGATAAAAGAACGGCAGGACTAATAGCCCTAGTCTCACTATTCGTTGCAAGCCTAACAGCATCCAACTTCCTTGCAGCGAAACTATTCAAGATAACAATCGGCGACACTATGCTAATAGCTCCAGCAGCAGTAGCAGCCTATGCTCTAACATTCACATTCACTGATATAATCAGCGAAGTCTACGGAAGAAAAGCGGCGGGGCTCGCCGTAAAGCTAGGATTCGCTACACAGTTACTAGTACTAGCATATATCCTTGTGGCTGTCAAGCTCCCGATAGCGCCAATATCTCCGGTGAGCGAGGAAGCGTATCAGAGCGTGATATTCAGCGGGTACTATATTATAATAGCCAGTCTAACAGCATACCTAATAAGCCAGCACCACGACATCTGGGCTTTCCATCTGTGGAAAACGAAAACAAGGGGCAAATGGCTCTGGCTAAGAAACAATGCCAGCACAATGGTCAGCCAGCTAATAGATACAGTAATATTCATAACATTAGCGTTTAGCGTCCTCCCTAGCCTGTTTGGAGCAGGAGGACTCCCACTAGACGCGATTACCTCAATAATAATAGGACAATACGCTATCAAGATCATGATAGCACTACTCGACACACCACTCGTATACCTAGGAGTATACTTAATCAAGAACTATGCAGGAATAAAGCCAATATACGAGAACATAAAAATAAATAAAAATACAGGTTATTTAGAATAGTATTCAGAGTACTACATAATCATTTAAAACAGTAACCTCTATAATTTAAAATCTCGTTATCAATCTATAGAAATAACAGTGGTAAAGTAATATAATATTAGTATTAATTTAACATGGTGTGTTAGTTTGACAAGTGGTAGGTACGAGACAATAACGTGGAATAAACCAAAGCTAGTAATTCAAAGACTAGGGCCACTAAAAGATACAATCCTAGAAATAAGTAACCTTACGCTTCTCACTGGTCCTCCCGCACAAGGAAAAACCCTTATACTGAACGCATTATTTAGCGATCTCCTGCCTGCTGATCCGAATTCTGTTACTGCATGTCTGCTTAGGAGTACTTCTTATAGTAGTTCGACTTTACAGGTTGCAGAGGCTCTTGTCAAGGAGCGTATTATTGAAGTTATATTACGAGACCTTAAACTAGAGAATAATATTCTCTATATAGGAAAATTCTCAATATGTATAGATATAAATCGGGGGAAGGAAAAAATAGATAAATGTCTATTAGACTGGATAGTCCCGGTAGATTCAAAATACAGCCTCAATCTACCTAAAGTTAAGAGAAAACTATCAGATGTAATAAGTGAGAGTATAAGAACAGTACTCGTTAATGCAGGAATTAAGGAAAATGAAGGCGATAGATTTTGTTTTGGAAAGGAGAATGTGTTAGTAGACGTGAGTGGACTGGATCCTAGTAATTATAATGGCATAGTGAAAGTAGTGGATCTTTTTGAAACAGAGGAAAACGATGAATTAACAGGATATTTCTCTTGGATAATTGCGTCGCTATTACTCTCTCAATATAAGGATGGAGTTATAAAAAGTAAGCAGATAAAGGAGATCTACGATATTGTTATGAAAATATCTAATGAGGGTAGAATGGTTTATGAATACTATAGCATGTACAGACCTGTTTACATTTGGATGGGGAGAGGGCTGATCACCTATACGGTAACAGAACCAGTAATAGGAGATCTAGCACGCGGTTTGAGTATAAGTGGGATGGGATTGAGCGCGTTCTTACCTGCTAGTAGCTTAGTACAGGCTATATACGAGGGACTTAAAATACTGGGAACTCCAGAAGCGCCTAAGGAACTAGGGGCCTTATTTAAGCTAGCTGAGCCTCTCCTTAAATACAAGCTTACTAAAGGTAAAGATAGACTATACCTAGACATAGGAGGAAAGGCTGTTCCATTCCGGTTTGCGCATGGTAGTGCAGTATCAGTATCAGGACTAATACTAGCATCGGCTCCACTAATAAAACGAAAATCAGGGTATTTACTAATAGATGAAGTTGAGCATTTATTGCATCCGTCAGGACAGGCAATTATTGCATTAATATTACTAGCACTGTCAGGATTAGGGATCAAAGTTATAGCTACCACACATAGTCCTGTCGTGGTTACAGTAGTATCTAAAATAATGAGTGCTAAAAACCGAGGAGAGGCCATATTATTCGCAAGAAACCTGTATAAGGAGCTAGGATACGAGCCTCCAGAGACGGAGGTGCTAGAGCTTATAGCAGAAGGCGTAGAAAAAGAAATGCCAGCTATATATATTGTTGAAAATGGAGGAATCAAAATGGCAGAAGATCCACTGAACTGGATTGAGCACCTAAGCGAGACATGGTTAAGGATAGCTAATTGGGCTAGTAGTGACGCCGGTGAATTAGAAAACTACGGGTAGTGCGGCATGAAATATACTAGTCCGTCTTTAACTTGCAAGTGTGACAAAAGTAATGGATACTGTTATCCTGCATGTGAAGAATCAGGATGTCATATACTTCTTCCAGAAGACGTTATTGTACTTCTTAATGTTGAGGATTTACTAAACAAGTTTGGAGGATCACTTAGCAATATATCGATTAATCTCAAAAAATATCCCAGATGCGATTGTATTGTAGGATTTCTAGGTGATAAAATAATAAATATTTATAGTATTGAGTTAAAAGGAAAAATTCCTATAAGTAATGCTGTCGATTCAAATTATAAAAACATACTTACAAGTTATGCAAGGAACCTAGCTAGGAAACACTTAGTCTGCATAAGTATGATTCTAAAAGTACTAGATACCCTAGGAATACAAGCAAACGTGAAGATAGGATGTATAACCTTATTTAAGAATTTAACTGGATATCTCGGTATTCTTCCTCAACTCGAAAAAACGTTAAAGAACGAAATTAAAAGCAATCTTCAAAAAATGAAGGAAGATTTCGAACTAAGCAGAGAAATTAAATGTGTGAACTGGAAAAGAGGCATAATTAGTAGGTGTGGTGAACGAGTTCTGTAAAATAGGATTAAAATAACAGCGATCTAAATACCCCTAATTGATTTTCGATATGTACACGGGGACAATAATGATAGGAGTATTTAGAGAACGTGACAAGCTAGGAAGGAGACTAGTGCTGATACTGAGAGGACTGCCCTGTGCATATGGCAAATGCACATTTTGTCCATTCGCACTAGAACAGACCCTACATACTAGCCGAATACTAGAAGAAAATAAGAAAATAATAGAAGAAGCAATTGCTATCGCGGAAAAGGAGGAATACAAGAGGATAGCAGTATTCAATGGTGGAAGCTTCCATGAGCTTCCATATCAGGTAATTGAAGAGCTTAGGCCTCTGGCAAAGGACAATATATTCGAGATTGAGGAAAGAAGCGAGTACGTGACATATGATTCTGTGACCGCACTATACAACTATTATGCTCCTGAGAAGCTAATTATTCGTGTGGGATTCGAGGTCTACGATGAAGAGATAAGAGAAAAGAAGCTGAGAAAAGGAATGCCTAATACCGAGCTCTACAGGGTCTCCGGGCTCAGAGAGAAGCTAAGATCGAACGGGTACAATGTAGAGATATGGACATATCTACTATTCGGTATAGAGAGTATACCAGAGGACAAGGTGGAAGAGAGCTTATACAAGTTCCGCGAGTTGTTCGATGGAGTAATAGCGGTAAGGTATAAGAAGTATAGTCCAGGACACCCAGAACCGGTGCCCGTGAGCGAGAAGCTTGCAAGACTATTAGAAGAATACGCGGACCTTGTTGATTGGGGAGGAGAGCAATGGATAATAGCGGGGAAAGAAGGGTCTGCCCCAGGATAATCTGGGACGGGTCAGAATACGACTGGGTGGATCCTCGGGGGAGAAGATTATATCTCAGGGGCGTAGGATGGGATTTCCTCGCTGAATGGCCGTTCAGCGAAGCCCATAAAAGACTACTTCGCGAGTACAGGCCCCAGAAACGGTACAAGATAGGACTATTTCTTCCCTGTGCATATGGAAAGCCGTATAGCCAGAGCTATATCCATTATCTCATCCGTAAAGAGATCGCCGACTATATACGAGAAGGATTAGTCCACGAGATAATCGTGACAAACGCTGGAGTAGTTCCCAGAGAACTAGACGAGTATTGGCCGTATACAGCCTATGACTGGAACCCGCTCAAGGAGAACCAAGAGATACGGAGATGCTATAGAATGGTTCTCGCAGAGAGAATAACCGACTACCTACGAAGATTCTCGGACTACTATGATACGTTCACGGCCTACATAAGATGGGATAGTGATAGCTGGGCGGCTCTACAAGACGCGGCCAAGCGTCTAGGATTCAAGATAGAAAATCTTGCTCCTCACGGTGTGCCTCCCAGAGAGATAGAGGAGGCTGGACTCGGACTAGGGTACGATGAGGATCCGGACCTTGTACTTGTTACGCCTAGCTCACTGAAGATGCTGAGAAGCGGCCTGGAGAGGATTATTAGGAGGAAAAGCTAGCATCCCAACGCTGTTTTTAGATGCTCTACATCTTCGTAGACTATGGAGAGGCTATGTCTGAAGAGCCCAAGTTCTTCTGCTCCCCTCTTCTCCTCGTCGTATATTATGACTGTCTTATCGTTTGCTACTGCGAACGGGATCTCAGCACTCATTCCCTCACTCACCTTTTCCTCGTATACTGGCTTATAGGCTATAACGCCCTGGCTCTGCTCTATCATCTTCAAGTCCCGTGGAGGGATCTGTGCTTTTATCCTGCTAGCCAGGTACTCGGCATATTCTTTATTTAGCTTGAGGCTTGTGAGCTTGCCGAGAATATCCTCCTCTATATCGAGTGGATAATTGAAAGATGCGTATCCCGGAGTATCGTAGTGCGGCCACCTGTTATCTTGATCCACGACTTTCGATAATGGAACATTATGTCCAGGAATTAGCTCGTCTATGGCTGTAGGCTCGTATAGTATAAGGTTTTTGCACGATCGTAGAAGCTTTGTCTTCAAATTCTCTATTTCTCTGACAAGCCAGTGTTCTCTCAGTGGTATCCCCTGCTCGGATGCCTCCCTTCTGGGGATCGTGATGTGATGGCTTAGATAGAAGGTCTTCATAGGTGCATTGTCAAATAGGAGTCTTGATAGCCTTTGGACGTTTAACCTCCTATGCTTTAGGGCCAGTACGATGACTTGGGACTTGAATAACCTTCCCAGGACTTGTGCATGGAAGGTTGTAAGCCCTCTCCACGTTAGGTAGTCGTTTGGATCAAGTATGTCGCTGAGAGGAGGAGTCTTCTTCTCCTCTACTCTCCGGGCGATCCTGTCGAGTCCATGGTAATAGTCGTCTACAGCGACTACGATAGCCCTGGGACGCCATAAGCGTAGTATTCTTTCTAGGCCGGGGTTGGGTATGAGGTGGTGGCTTCTATAAAAGTAGCTGTGGGCCACTAGAGCTATTACATCTGCATTAATGCTTTTCGCGTCTTCTACGAGGTGTTCTGCAGCCTCGAAAAACTTCGAGAACTGATCCTGTCTGGGCTGGAGAGCATTAACTAAAACCCCAATGATTCCTCCTATTCCACCACTTACTTCTTCTAGGTAATTTTCATATTTGAGGACTCGAACCTTTGACCTGGACGAGGAGGCCATGTAGTCGGCTAAGTGTTCAAGTTCTACTCCCGATGGCCCTGTTA
>CAYROE010000042.1:0-9680 GCA_964425855.1 uncultured Desulfurococcales archaeon
TTCTTTTCCGTAGGAGCGGGAGGTACCTTCTTTGAGTATTATAACTGGTACTCCCATTGATTCTAAGGGTAGTGCCGCCATGTCTTGTCACCTTATCCTTTTATCGTTCTCCAATCTCTAAGGTAAGATTACTTCTATATAAAACTTTCGGTGATCAATGATCAACTACCAACCTGTAAGTTTTAAACCTGAAACATGTTCACAACCCACAGGGTGAGGTAGTGATGGGCAAAGTGAGGACAACCCTAGTAAAAAGAACAGCTAGAAAACTGCTAGAAAAATACCCTGATCTCTTTAAGGGGGACTTCGAGCACAACAAGAAAGTAGTATCGGCACTACTGGAATTAAGAAGCAAGAAGCTCCGCAACCAGATAGCAGGATATATAACACATTTGATTAATGCAGAAGCAAAACGTGCAAAGAAGGCATCCAGGTAATTTTATTAATTATAATATTCATGTAATTACACATGGAACTCCTAATATACTCCGTGAGAGGCAACGACTAGGCCTCCTGGAGGGGTATAATGTCCAAAGTAAAGCTACTAGCAAGTCTACAGGAAATTGTAGGAAAAGACGTACTAGAGTTAGAGGATATGACTCTAGAAAAGTTGTTTAGAGAACTAGCCGAAAGATATCCTGGGCTAAGAGATATTATAGACGTTGAAAACGTAGAGGGAAAACCTGGATTCATAATCTTCGTAGACGGGAAAGACATACGACTAGTAGATAAAAATTACGTACCCAAGGAAATAGTAATCCTCCCAGTAAACCATGGCGGGAAATCCGAGAAAATAGAAATAGAACAAGTATCATGGGAAAAAATAGATCTCTACATCAGGAAAATAACCGAAAAAATAAGAAACAGTGGTTATCAACCAGACGTGATTGTAGGAATCCTGCGAGGAGGGCTTATACCGGCTCGCCTATTGGCGGACGAGCTCGGAGTAGACGATATAGGAATAATGGAAATTAAACTATATAAGACGATAGGGCTACGAGGAGAGAGGCCCTATCTCAGACAACCACTTGTCCTAGATATAACGGAGAAGAAAGTATTGCTAGTAGACGATATAAGTGATACAGGACTTACCCTACAGTTAGCTATGGAGGCAGTGGGATTCCATATGCCCAAAGAAGTGAAAACAGCCACCCTCTACATTAAGCCATGGACTAACCTCGTACCAGACTACTATGCTGAGGTAACAGAAAACTGGATAGTGTTCCCATGGGAAAGAAACGAATACCGAAGATTGATAGAGGAAGAATAACATAACACGGAATATTCTAGGTAACGTCGGTGCAAGAGGCCTTGAAGAAACTCGATTTAATGGGAATAGAAATAGGAGTCGAGGTACTTTCATTAAAGAATAGTTATGGTCCCGAAGAATTCGTTAAGAAATGCGTTTCTACCAGCGATCTAATCATCGTTGGCATACCATCCCGCTTGTCGCAAAATTTAACAATATGTTCGATAGCACTAGCATACATGTATACTATGGAGGACCAAATACTAAATGACCGGATAAAAAACCATAATCTAAGGTTTATTGCTAATCTCCTCGGGGCACGTCAAGTAGCAGACGTGATACAGGAAATCGATCGCGTTGAAAAAGTGATAATAGTGGGCCCGGCAGAGCAGGTAAAGAGGGTCTCTTTGAGTATTGCCAAAACGTGCGGTGGCGAGGTCGAGACATTAGAAGAGTGCTCTGAAGACTCCCTCTGGTCTATTACTAGTAAAAGAATAGAGAAACTATCCAAATAGAATGTGGGAGAGCCTCTTCGATGCTCTCCACGGATTACAACATATATTCCATGTCTCCCGGTATTCTCGGAGCATAACCTACTAGCTCTCTTACGGCCGATTCTAGCTTGTTCCCTAGCTCTATTACATGTTTTGCAGGATACTCTTGATCCAACGGGATCTTTATGCTGCTTCTCTTCCTCTCTGAGTGTATGTACGGTCTAGCCATGAGTGTCTTGGTCTGAATCTCTTTTTCACCAAGATAGACGAGTACCGAGGGCTTCACAGTCGATTCTAATCTTCTTACTTCCTTTGAGAGCCCGGTTTTTGATGCCAATACAACACCTGCCCTGAATCCTTCATCTATAAGTTCTTGTTTTATTCTATATGCTAAGGATTCTATTTCTGCGTCGATATCCGTGCCTTTTCTTATCGCTAGTATCGCGAACTGCACAGGTGCTAGTATGAATGGTAGTCTACCCTTGTAGTAGTCCAGGTATACTCCTAGGAATCTCTCGAGAGACCCCATGAGGGCTCTATGGATGATGAATAGTGTATCATAACCGTAGACTTCCTTAACGAGATCGTATAGGCGGAATCTTCTGGGAAGATTGAAGTCGAACTGTATGGTTCCTAGTTGCCATTCTTTTTCGGCTTCTCCTTCACGGATCTTCATTACAATGTCTATTTTGGGTCCGTAGAATGCGGCTTCTCCTTTCTCCTTATAGTATGCTATATTGTATTTTTCGCTTATCATTTTGGCTGCTTGTTCTAGTATGTTTTCAGATTTGCTCCATTCCTCATGGGAGCCCATGAAGTCTTTTCCTATGAGTTCTCTGTCTGAGAGGCTTAGTCGTAGATAGACTGTTTCCCCTGAGACGTTGAGATGGAAGAGTTTCTCCATTAATTCCCTCATTTCTTCGAAAACGTTGTAGACTGACTCTACCGCGTTTTCTTCGGGAGTTATTATGTGAGCGTCGTCTTGTGTAAATCCTCTTACTCGCAGAAGGCCGTAGAGGCTGCCGCTTGGCTCATAGCGGTGTACTCGGCCTGCTTCGAATATCTTGAACGGGAGCCTTACCTTATTACGGTGTCGTGCGAGTTCGTGCATGAATAGTAGTATATGATAGGGGCAGTTCATGGGTTTTATTGCGAAGTCGTGGTCTTCTATTTTGAAGAGATACATGTTTTGTCGGTAGAAGTCGAGGTGGCCCGATAACTTGTAGAGGCTGCTGCTGGCTATTATAGGTGTCTCAACTATATGGTATCCTCTCCTGGCATGAAACCTGGCAAGGATGTCTATCAGTGTGTACCTATAGTATCCACCGCCTATGCTGAAAAGAGGGACGCCGGCTCCCGTATAGTGGCCGAACTCTCTGTCAAGTATAGGCACTCGTGAATCTGGTCTAACAATTAGGTCTTGCTCGTAGGCAAAGTCGATATGGTTTTTCTCCACTGGGGCTCCCTCATGTTCCAGAGAGTGAATTAGTAGCCTCGTAAAATAAACTTAGCCGCTATATGGGGGCTCAGCGAGGGTGACATCAGCACATCGGAACACGGCAGGAGATTCCTCGCTGCCGTCACCACTCATCACTGCCTATGTTGAAGAAGTCGGTTTCTATAGTGATAAGGTTTCTCCATAGTTAATCTCTAGAATCGGCTAACGGTAGGATTCATGCAACTTTATTATAAAAACTATTATTTGTGGAGTATTATTACACTATAATTGTCTTTGATATAAGTATCCTGGGGGTTCTAGCCCTTGAAAATATGGAGACCTCCGAGAGAAGTAGTTCAGAACGCGAACGTATCTGCGTTAATGGAGAAGCTTGGATATTCGAGCTATCATGATCTCGTTAGAAAGACTACGAGAGATTATCGATGGTTTTGGGGATCGTTGCCGGACTTTCTGGGAATAGAATGGTTTAGGCCTCCGAGAGAGATAGTGGATCTTTCGCAAGGACCAGAATGGGCCAAATGGTATCGAGGAGCCTTGTTTAACGCGTCATATAATGTTCTAGACAGGATAGTTTCAATGGGTTACGGTGATAGGGAGGCCTTTACATGGGTAGGTGAGGATGGAGCCGAGAAAGCATATACTTATAGTGAACTTCTCGATGAGGTTAAGAGATTCTCGAATTTCCTGGATGAAGTGGGGATTAGACCAGGCGATGTTATAGCAATCTATGCCCCCATGGGCCCTGAATCCATCATAGCGATGCTTTCTGCTATGAGGATAGGTGCCGTTGCAAGCCCTATATTCTCCGGCTTCGCGCCTGGAGCAGTCGCTGAGCGTATTAAATCATCGAATGCACGGATTCTTTTTACAGGCGATTATTATTTCAGACGAGGTAAAAGGATAGAGCTACTTGATAGAGCACTAAAGGCTGATGAGATATCGGGACACATATCCGAATATATTATTGTGGCACGTAGAGGGAAGACAACTAATCTACCAGAAGATGAAAGGATAATATCGTATGATGATGCGATACGAGGAAAAAGAGCTTCTCGTGAACCAGAGGAGCTAGACCCGGAGCATCCTGCTCTCCTTCTCTTCACAAGTGGAACGACAGGTTCGCCGAAAGGAGCTGTCATAAGCCATATCGGCTCCGTGATTCAGCCGGCAAAAGAGCATTTCTACAACCTAGACACGAAGCCGGTATGGGACAATGGCAATGACAGGCTCTGGTGGATAACGGATCTAGGGTGGATGATGGGTCCATGGCAAGTTATGGGTGCACAATTCCTTGGCTCTAAACACCTAGTAGTAGAAGGCGCTATAGATTATCCTTCGAAGACGAGAGTGTGGGAGCTAATAGAAAAATATAAGGTCACACAGTTCGGCTTTGCTGCTACCGTTGCACGGTTATTAAAGACATTGACACCTGAGCCCTCCGAGAATAATGACATCGAGTCGATAAGGATGCTGGGCAATACCGGGGAACCTATAGATCCGGATACATGGATCTGGGTTGTAGAAAAAGTAGGTGGAGACAAGGCGCCAATGATTAATCTAAGCGGGGGGACGGAGATATTCGGATGCATATTGTTGCCTAGCCCCGTCGTAGACCTCAAGCCGAGCACGTTATGGGGGCCTGGACTAGGCATGGATGCGGACGTTTTCGATGATACAGGAGAGCCGGTGCGAGGATCGCCAGGCTACCTTGTTGTAAAGAAGCCTTCTCCGAGCATGACGAGGGGGCTATGGAAAGACCCGGAGAGGTACATTAGGACGTATTGGTCTAGGTTCTCGGGAATATGGTATCATGGCGACCTCGCATATATTGATGAGGACGGTTACTGGTTTATTCTGGGACGTGCAGACGACGTTATCAAGGTAGCAGGGAAAAGGATAGGTCCTGCGGAGATCGAGGCAATACTGAACGATCATCCAGAAATAGTAGAGTCAGCCTGCATAGGTGTCCCGCACCCCGTAAAGGGAGAGGTTGTCTCCTGTTTTGTCATCGCAAAGAATGAATTCTCGCCGCGACTCGAGGAAGAACTAAAGCGGAGGGTAGCCGATAACCTTGGCAAGCCCTTCACCCCTTACTCAATAATTCCTGTCAGAGACCTTCCAAGGACAAGAAGCGGAAAAATAATGCGAAGAATAATAAAAGCACTATTTAGGGGGGAAACTAGGTTCAAGACAGAAGTAATGGATAACCCTGAGTCAATAGAAGAAGTTAGAAACGCTATAGAGAAACTCAAAGAACGTCTTAGAGCTTAGGCG
This sequence comes from uncultured Desulfurococcales archaeon, assembly GCA_964425855.1. Lineage (GTDB taxonomy): Archaea > Thermoproteota > Thermoprotei_A > Sulfolobales > Acidilobaceae > S143-63. The sequence continues at coordinate 5,477 of CAYROE010000042.1, forward strand.
ATTCAGCGTAGAAGATAGCAAGCCCAGGAGCTATATTATAGGTAACAGTTTTTTCAAAGTATTTAGATAACAAGTCCTCTAACTCCTCCTTTGTAAGCATCACATTGATTGTTTCCAGAAAGTCAGTGTACTTAGTGATCCTAGTAGCACACCTGCTCAGCATCACCGCTATTGGAACAACTATCCTAAAATAGAGCTCGACTAATACTTTTCCGAGCCTTCTAGGCCTATAGATATCGAGAATAGCCAGTTTACCGTTTTCTCCTAGAACCCGGGCAAACTCGGCTACCGCCTCCTCAAAATCAAGTGCATCTCTAAAGCTGAACATAGCCGTTATGCCATCTAACTCGTTATCTCTTAGAGGGATTCTTTCAAACCGGCCTACAAGCGGGCGCACATCTACACTATTCACGGACGCAGCCAATGTCTTAACAGCTATATTCAGCATTTTAAGAGAGGGATCCAAGAGATAGAGCATTGAATGAGGCTTCATCTCTGCAATTAATACAGAGGAGGTACCGGGTCCACAACCCGCATCGAGAACACGTTGGCTATCTCCGAGGAGCCGTATTGTTTTTGCACGTAGCTTATTGACTGTATTAAGGCTCATGTATTTGTTTACTTTCTCATAGCATCCATGCAATGCTAAATCTTCAATTGACGCGACAACCTCGCTCCATAGTTCCTCTCTACTGCTCACCTTTGCTCACTTCCTATTGGAACCAAACGATGGTGTTTCCCCGGTATCACTCTCTCTTCTCCATTAAGCGATAGTACATAATAAACTAAAGAATTATAATGGAGGGTGTATGAGTAGTGGTAAGAATAAGGCTCCCGCCTCCTCCAAGAAATATCGAGAAATACACGTTAAAAGACGCTGTAGAGAGATTTCTAAGAGAGCTATTAGTGGCGGGAGCCAGCAGTAAAACTGTGAAAGTCTATAGAGCCGCGCTAAACGACTTTCTAGCTAGGATCGGAGAAAGCAAGAAAGTCTCAGATATTGGTGTGGAGGATTATCTATTATGGCTGTCTAGGCTTCGAGAAGAAGGGCCTAGAAGGCCTAGAGGTGGAAAGAAGGAGAACACTATACATTATTATTCGTTATTTGTTAGAAGGTTTCTTTCATGGATAGGAGTCTCGGAGGATCTTCCTGTGCCGAGGAGAGATGAGGGCTCGCTCGATATGGTTCTAAGAGAAGACGAGCTAGAGAGGCTAATCGGTGCCTCGAGGGATATACTCGATCTCTTGATAGTAGTCCTTTTAGCAGAAACAGGTATGAGAATAGGCGAGTTACTAAGCGTCCGTGTAGCAGATATTGATTTCAGGGACTCGTCTATACGGATAAGGGGAAAGTATGGTAAGGAGAGGATAGTCTTTTTCGGGCCCCGTACAAGGACTATCCTGGAGACATTTATAGACATGATGCGCTTAGGGCCCAGAGACCTTCTTATACCGCTATCGTATCAAGCGGTCTATAAACGTCTTAAGAAGCTGGCTGAACTGGCAGGCGTGGATCCGTCAAAAGTTAGACCACACGTGTTAAGACATACCTTCGCAACAGAAGCTCTGCGAAGGGGCATGAGTCTAGTTACACTACAGAGGCTTCTAGGACACTCTAATATAAGGATAACCCAGAGGTACCTTCATCTAGTGACAGAAGACTTGAAGAGAGACTACTTCACAGTATTCTATGGCGGATCCAGAGCAGGCGTAGACGCTATGGCTTATGGCGTCGACGAGTATGGAGCTGATAGGGTGATTAGAGGAGTCAGGGCCCGCAGAACAGGCAGGGTCCTGTACTAGGCTAGGGAAAAGACACATGTCTACCTAGGCTTTGTAAGGAATGCTACTATTTCTTCTGTTCCTGCCTCTCCTGATAGCTTATCCGTTGCAAACCCGTTCTTAAAGTAAGCTATTGTTGGGTACCCCGTTATTCCATTCAGTTGCATCGTGGATTGCAGGAATCCCTGATAGTCCGGATCCATCAGGTTACCTATTACTATGGCGTACACGTCGGTGCCTGTCTGGTTTATTGCTTCGAGTAAATGTGGCCATGTACGTTGACAATGGGGGCATGATTTTAGAAGGAATGCGACGTAGGCTCCTTGATCCATTGCATCCCTCAAGGTATCTAATGTAACTATCTCTGCCTTATCCTGGGACAGATGGATTATGGCGTCCCATGTGAATACTAGATCGCTCGAGATAGGGGGGCTACAGAGCCACGTAGAATTATATTCTACTTTATACGAGGTATTGCTTGGTTCTACATCGACCGTCTTTAGAACCTGAAGAACGTCGAGAGTTTTGTTTTGATCGGGCAGGTATGAGTATAGCCTGTATTTTGCAAGGTAAAGTATCCCGTTTGAGTCATACACGTGTTCTACGGAGATATTATAGGGGCCGATAGTTATATTGGCCGAGTAAACGTAGCTTGTCTCGTTCGAAGAGATCAAGTCGAGGTTTATGCAGAGTCCTTCTCCTACAATGGGTATTGCTAGAGGGAGGCTTATAGTTTCTTGGCCAAGTTCGTCGGCTGGTATCATTAAGTTCGCGTATGACATGAGGGAGTTCTGCGTCTGGTTCCCCACAATAGACACGTTGAGAAGAGGCCATTCTTCCTCCTGGTTAATTATGATTGTAAGGTTTGAAGATAGGTTACCTTCTTCAAAGTACATGGTCGAGTTTATTGTGATACGGCTTCCAGGCCCAAGGGGTAGAACGACAGTTTCGGTTTGAACACCCGGGGCCTGCTGTTCTCCGCCTTCGTTTCCTTTATACACGCTATATCCATAGTAACCGACCGCGGCTACCAATAGCACTATGACTAATGCGATAACTGCTTTGTTTGAGGCCATTTTTATCAGCTCGAGGTGTTCGAGGGGTTGATCGAGCTATTTAATCCTAGTATTTGAGGTTTATAGGGAAGAATAGGCTTTAACGGCTTTTGAGGCTATGAAGTCGAGTAAGACCTCTCTTGCTCCTTCACCTATATCCAAGGCTCTTGCATCTCTCTGCATCCGCTCGGTTAGACTCCATAACTCTAGTCCTCTTCCTCCTAGGATCTGGGATGCTGCCCAGGCAGCGTCTTGAGCTAGTTTAGCACCCTCATTCTTTGCTATGGAGGCTTTTGTGGGGTCAATGATCCAATTGTCTTTACCTTTCTCAGCCAGATCCGAGACTAGCGTCTCTAGGAGAGTTATTCTAGAGTATATGCTTGTGATTCTCCATTTAATTCCTTGATATTCTAATAGTTGTTTTCCAAATATTGTCTTAGAGGTCCCTGTTTTTACAATGATTGAGAGAGCTGAGTCCGCGATGCCGAGCGCGATCGCTGCATATCCTAAACGGCCCAGGTTTATGCCTGATAGAGACTCTTTTAGACCTTTACCTGGAACACCTATTCGTTTACCTCGTGCATTATGATATCTTACTATTGACGCTCCCGTGCCTCTAAGCCCGGATACTTCTAGGAGACTATATGTTACGTTTTCGCTTCGAGGAACCATGTAGAGTGTGGGTCCGCCGGAGCCGAGAGCTAGTACGATGAAGTAGTCGGCATATGGGGCGTTACTGGTAAAGATTTTTTCACCCGTTATAAATACACCAGACTCGTTCTCGTGTGCCCTCGTCTTTAGCGAAGATCGAATATCTGTTCCCCCTCCGGGCTCTGTAACGCTTAGAGCATAGATGCCTTCTTGCCCCGGTCGTCCAGCCGCTAGCCATGCAGAAGCATTGACCAGTACAGAGTGGGCTACTCCAGGTGAATAGAATGCAAGGGAGCGGACTCTACATAAAAGATCGGCAAGATTGCTTTTGCCTGGACTAAAGAATCCTTCGTTTCTCAGATCGTTGAGGAGCGTTGAAGGGATTAGATTTTTCTTATCTATATCGGTCGCGGCTTCTGAGAGAAGTCTATGGGCTATTTTCCTGTATTCGTCGCATAGCATGTGTATCGACGACATAAACACACCTAGGATAATAATCGATGCGTAGAGTACTATAATTACTTCTATTGTCTAAGCCTAATATTTTGCGTTTGCTGTGCGTCAAGCCAGTAAAGTATATGGTTGTTTAATGCGTGTGATTCCTTGGAAAGAAATATCTAGGCCTAGTAGGAATTGTCTTCTATAGGAGTGCTTTTCAACGGATGCGGGGGTGCCCGAGCCCGGCCAAAGGGGGCGGGCTTAAGACCCGTTGGCGT
>CAYROE010000043.1:0-9596 GCA_964425855.1 uncultured Desulfurococcales archaeon
ATTTGATAATTATATTATGTGTGACTAATCTAAGGCGGGTAATTGAAATAATTTAAATATAAAACCGCGATCATAATGAAACTACGATAAAAAGAGAAAACAGCCTTGAGCTTGCAGGGTTCTAGAACTATTATTGGATATGGTACACATACCTGCAATGGTGATTTTAACGTGTGGACTAATTAAATCTAAAAATCTACAGAATAGCTTGAAGCATCTAATTGAAGGAAGATTTAACATAAAAGAGATTCATGTACTTGCTAAATACGCTTTGCTCCTGGTGTCGCAAAGCTGAGTTATGAGAAACGTTTTCAATATTTTTAACTATAATGTTAGTTGTTAGATAGATTTTTAAAATATATAGACTGCCTCCATTCGATAGGTGTATATCTTGATAATAAACTGGAAAAAATTTACAGCAGTAATATTTTTGATAACACTTATAACTATCGGATCAGTATTACATACTGAAGCATTTACAACAACACACCCCCAAAATCTGGAAAATAAAACAATCTTTCTATCCAACAGCGGCGCACAAGGCTTATCATGGAGTCCAAATGGAACATATATTGCAGTAGCTAGTTATACCGGAATAACTGTATATCAGCGAAACGGAGGACTCGTCTGGTTTAATATAACTCATTCTTCTCCATATGACATAGCATGGAGCCCTGATGGTTCAAAAATAGCATTAGGATGTTTTGATGGAGTGTTCATGTATTCTTCTAATGGCACGTTATTGTGGTACCACCCGGCAAACAAGGTGGTTGAATCAATTGATTGGAGCCCAGATGGCAGTTATCTGGTAGCTGCAGAATATAAAGATGACGGAAAGGCATATGTTTTTTATGCCAATAATGGTACCGTGCTTTGGTCTAAAGATAATTCAGGAACAGTTTTCAAGGTTGATTGGAGCCCTAATGGCGAGCTGATCGCAATAGGAGGAAGCAGCGGGGTATTAGTGGTTGATGCATTAACTGGTAATATAGTATTTAACAGAAACAATATAGGTCTAGCACCTGATCTGGCATGGTCACCGGATAACTCTTACCTTGCAATAGCCTATATAGTTAACAATGTTGAAGGAGGAGCATTATTATTTGATACAGGAGGGAATGTAATTTGGGATTATCATATAGATGCTCATGGCCGTGTAGTAGTATGGGATCCAAACGGAGACCATATAATATTTGGTGCTGACGATGGAGCCAGGATACTTAGCAAATATGGTAATGTTTTATGGTATAATTCTACCATTGAGGATGTTTTCGGTGCTTCGTGGAGCCCAGACAATAACCTTATCGCTATAACGGATATAGAAAATATTTATGTATTTTATACTAGCAATTTAACCATGAAATGGATGTATGAAGGTTATGGTTGGATATACGATGTAAAATGGAATCCTAACAGTACTCATGTAGCAATAGCTGCAAGCTCAAATGGATACTTGTTATTCGACAATAATGGAACTATACAATATATGAGTCCTGATCTAAGATATACTGCCACATCAACAGTGAGCCCCCTCCAATTTAACCCGGTACATAATATGTATGGTATTTTTGCAGCCGGAGCCCAGGCTTCTTTTCTGACCGTATTCTCTACAGACAATAACATGTATTTATGGAATGTGAACTATGGTATTCCAAAATACATATGCTGCTTTACCTGGTCTAGTACGGGAGACTACATAGCTGTAGGTATCAATAAATTTTACAACTCGAGTTACGGGGTTATCGATATTTACTCTTCCACAGGAGAATTTATTCTATCCATAAATATAACTAGCCAAGTATATTCTCTAGAATGGAGTAAAGATGATTCTATGCTTGCAATAGGGACACCAAATAATGTACTAGTTTATAACTTCTCGGCAAACTCAATCCAGCAAATAATATCATTTATGTATCCAGTAACTCTTGACTGGAGCTTAAACAACACATATATTCTAACAGGAGGTTATTCAGGACTTATACTTATCAATACTAGGAATAATACAGTTAACCAACTAGGTGGATCCAACAGCTATTTTATGAGGGCCTTTTTCGTTCAGAACGACTCTTATATTCTGGCACAATGGCATGACTTACAAAATAATACCTTTAGATTCACAGTGTACGATATTAGTGGTAATACTATCTGGCAAACCCCTCCCGATGCTAAGATATACTCATTTACATTATCACCAGATGAGAAAACGGCTGCCTTGGAAAATGATAATTCAATAAGTTTAATTAAAATAGTCAACGGAGAAACATTATGGAGTAAGCCTATTAATAACATTTATGGAATGATGTGGAATCCGGTGAAAAACAGTATAGCTTTGTTTAGTTCTGATTCGGTTTCTGTAATATCCAGCTATGATGGAACAGAACTATGGCAAGGTCATATTTCTATTGGGACTTTATTATATGGAAATTGGAATCCTGAAGGCTCTAATATACTATTACTAGGTGAATATCAAGGGTATTTTTATCGGGTACTGTTCTTAGACGAATTATATACTAATTATTCAGTCGTGAGAATAAACGGCGCTCTTAACCATACAATAGATCTCCTAATAAATACTCAAGATTACGATCCAATTCTACACCTAGATAATGGAAGTACACTATATATCTATACAGAACCCAGTGCGATAATGAACATCAGTATAGTTAAGATTGACGATGTCGTAATAGGAAATTCGGCTCCCATAGTATTTAGGAGTCCAGAATCCGAGTTCGATATAAATAACTTGGAGCTGGATCCAGTCATAGACTCTATACTAGCCAGTATAGGAGGTTATATAGTCATAAGTAACACATCTCAAGACGATAATAGTCTAGCCTTACTCCTAGGTCTTATCTTGTCTCTTGCTGCTGCCAGCATTTTACTATTAAAACTAGATAATAAAACCCGGTAACAATAAGGAAACTCTTTTTCATTAGCTGTGTATGATAAAAAAAGTCCTTAATACTGATAACTCGTAATATTTTATCCATACTATAAACTACTGGAAGATGCCTAATATTGTGATAAATCATCTTTATGTATAGCAGAAATATGAGAATCTTCTGGATGTGCGACAACTAGATTCTTGCCAACGTTATTGTTCTTCTGAGGCTGAATCCAAGTCTCCTTTTTCGGAAATCGCTCTAATAAGAGCCCTCAGTAATTATGCCTGGAAGTCTGGATCCCTTCTTTATCTCCGGAGACGAGCAGGATTAACTACATGATAGCTGGGAGAATCCTAGATTTCATTATTGAACTAAGCGGAGAAATTTATACATTAATAGAGACGGAGCAAGATTCCATAGGAAGTTGATCTCAAAAGTTATCAATACATTATACTATGAAGTGCTTGGCATAAGCGTGGATCCAGGGGAAAGAATTATGGAGACCTATAAGCTAATAGCAGGATACGACATTAGAGCAGAGACTGAACCTGTATGGTTAGAAAATCTTAAAACAATAGACATTATTGCGTCTATTGCCAGCGAGATAGGAGTAAATGAATGGGAGGGTAGAGTTGGAGAGATAGAGAGATATTATTCGAGTGGTAGAATAAATTCTATATAAGACAAGGGTAAATAGATAGATTATAGGACTTTGGCATACTATCCAGCTGTAATAGTTGATTTAAGCATACGAGGGGCTTATTGAATTGCCAAATGGGAGAGTTCACATAAAATGTTCGTATACGTATCTTAAATTTATTGGTAGAGAAAAATTATATTGACGCGGTATCAGTTATTGAGACTCTTATTGATCGTCCAAAGCGTTTATTGGTAATACTTCCTAGAATTATTGTTTTGCCTTCTTCTTTTTCTCTCTAGATGCTAGCACATGGTCTAGGACTCGCTTATTGACTCGGAATACCTCTGAGGCAATTTTCCGGATATATTTATCGTCTGGGATACTTCCATGGAAGTCGCTGAAGATTAGGGCTGTACCCTGTTTCATTGCTTCCTTGGTAAGCCTGTCTCTTACCTCTCCACGATATATTGCGCTTGCCACCTTAAAGGCGATATAGAACCTTACATACTTTGATATGATCTTTTCTTTTTCAGGGAATACACTTGCAAGGGCTTTGGCAAGGTTCCTTAGGCTCTCCTCGTCGGCGAATCCATAGTATACCTGTGTGAATCTCAGCCTTAGTATCCGGGCAATGGTATTGTCGTCGGGGATGCTTCCTAGCAATGCCATTATTTTCTCTCTAGCCTCTTCCGGCGTACTTGACATAACTATCTCTATGATTTTGTCATATTTTATCTCCGGATAGAATATAGAGTCAAAGAGATCAGGGTACTGGTCCTCTAGCCCCATACCATACTTGCCTACTATATAGAGGCTTGCCATTTCCTTATCGAAAATGTCTTCAGGAAGAGAAGCTCCTCGTAGAGGACTAAGACGTTCTTTTTTGTATTCTCGCTTCAGTATTTCGATAACTTTAGCACGGTCTAGTGATTGATCCTGCTCCCAGAGATTTATAATGGTGTTCCACAGGTCGAACAGGAGATTTAGTCGTCTCTGCACGTCTTTTGCTCTTGAAACCATTCTGTTATCTCACCCTACTCACAGGCATTCTTACCCTCTACGCAATTATTCTTGTTCTCAGTATTGCTATCCAGTTGCTATACCTGGTGGATCCTTTCCCAAGAATTACCCGAGCCCCTCCACGATTAAAAATCCGATAGTAGCCTCCTAGCGGCTAACCGATGCACATAGTAATCGATAACCTGGCTATCCTCTATGATTTACTAAGAGAATTAATATCAGGATGCCTCCAATACATAGATAAGTGAGGTATACTCCTATCCGGAGCATCATAGTGTTAACGTGGTGTAACGGAGAAATGAAGAGATCGCTTGCTGAAGAGGCCTACAATTACATTATGAATAAGACAACCTTCAAGGCCGTCATAGTATTGATTCTAGTATTCACAATCTCTATGACACTACCATTAGTCTACACTGAGATTCTCCAATCAAAACTGGGCTCGATAGCCCAGGAAGAAGGCCAAGGAATACAAGAAGTACTAAACTATCCGCTATACCTGTTACCAGTAGCCATATACATACGCAACTTATCCGTCTCCGTAATCCTCGCAGTAACCGCGGTGACCATAATCATACCCTTTTTAATAATAGTTATAAACGGAATAATCGTAGCCCTAGTCATCTCAGCTATCCCTTCTCAAATAGCAGAAATAAGTCCACATCTAGTAGACGAGCCCGGAAAATACGCTCTATTCATATACGCTTCCCTAGTGCCACACGGTGTAGTCGAAATACCAACAATAGTACTAGCTGCGGCAGTTATGGCTTATTTAGCAAAAGGTATACGAGTCCTAGGCAGGAGAATACCAAGTGCATTATACATTGCATCAGCTAACCTAATGGCTGCAGCAATAATCGAAAGCACAGTTACATTCGTACTGGCATTAGCGGTAATCCTATTCATACTATAGTTCTACTAAGTGAGGGGAACATAGTGGAGAAAGGAAAAAGCCCGACAACGGTGATAGCAGAGCTACTAGTGAATAACGACATAACAACAATCCTATACAAACTAGTAGAATCACTTAGCCCAAAGAGCCTAGAAGAATCCATTACATTTAGAGAGCTTGAGAGCACTGCCACAATACTATCAATGAATTTGTCAAAGACCGCACCATATTATGGACCTTTCAACAACGTGAGCCGAATACTGAGAGACATAGTGTCATTAGCGGCAGATAAGGGCTCAATACTATATGGGAAGACGATCCATCATATCTGGAGTTGTCTATTAGATGCATTACACACATATACGCATAGGAGTCTGGCAAACATAAAGAAGATATGTATGAACCTAGACACGGATAAGCTGCTAATACATAGCTATGGTAACCTCACTTACTCATGCCTCTTAGGACTGAGAGAAAAAAATCCCATGATCTTTATAACAGGACCAAACCCCAAGAATCTAGCGAGAAAACTGGTTCAAGCAGGATACAATCCCAGAAAACTAGCAATAGTGCCAGTATATTATAGCTATCAAGCATCCCACCTAGTAGACGCATACATTTTCCAGGCAGAAACAGTCTCGATAGAAAGAATACTTTCCCGACCAGGAGTACAGTTGACGACTAACTATATAGCAAAGACAGGGGTAGACGCGAGAATAATCCCTGTCACCCTTTCACTCGCATATATAACAACTCGTGGGAAAGGCCTCATAAACTATACTAATATTATGAAGATACCATATGAGTTCGAATGGAAAGAAGTAGAACAGCTCCCCCTATTCGAAATAGTCTACATCAAAGAGCTAGCCGACAAACTAACACTCTTCGACGAACATGGCCAGGCCAAAATCAAAACAACAGAGTATAGGAGAAGACTCAGCAGCGCACACAGAAGAATACTAGAGCTGGTGGACGCAAGATGCAGAGTCTTCCAATCCTAATACCAGGCCTATTACTAACTCTTATGCTCCTGACCGGCAATGTTCCAGCATACGGGCAAAACCAAACATATAATTATTGTATTGTCAACGGAAACGCCATTATACAATTGGGAAGTGCAAGATACGGTTACTCCCTCAATATAATGATATACCAAAATAATACGGAGAAAATAAACCTATCAGAGATACAAGTCACTATACTCTTAGACGGAGAGACAGATGTAACAGACCAATTTACCATAACAAAAAATATCGAATATAATGGCCCGACAACAAAACTAAACATAACGATAGAACCAGAAACTGTCCTAGGCTCGCTCGAGCCCAACAGATACCACGATATAATCATAGTCGCCAACACGACTATTCTAGCAGAAATCTACGTCTACAGTGGAGAATCCCCATGTACTACAACATCCGGTGAAAACAACACATGGACCAATACGCTCCAGCCAAGCAACCAGGAATACACGAGAGAATACACATTATCAAAAGAAGAGAAAAAGACTCTACCTCCACCGGAAACACAATCCAGCGATAAAGAGATTCTTAAAAAAGTATTAACACTACCATTGATAATCTTGCTAGTGGCGCTGACAATTGCAAGCATGGTGATAGAATATGCAAGAAACCCTAAAACAAGCAATTGACGCACTACGAAGCGGAAAACCAATAATGATATTCGACGGGGAGGAAAGAGAAGGCGAAGTAGACCTAGTATACTATGCCGAGAAAGCAGACGTCGACGCGATCTACAATCTAAGAACCATGGCGGGAGGACTCATCTGCTATGCGACAACCTGGGAAATAGCCAAGAACCTCGGTCTCATCTGGGGAGACGAGCTCATCTCCCTGCACGAGCCACTGAAACCCCTTACACAGAAGAAGACCTCCTATGGAGACAGGCCAGCATTCACAATATGGGTTAATCATGCATCAACGAAGACAGGAATACCAGACAAGGAGAGAAGCAAGACAATAAGGGAACTAGACAAAGTAGTAAAACTTTACCTAGAAGAAAGCCCTGAAAAGGCCAGGAAAAAATTCATCGAAGAATTCCAGGCCCCAGGCCATGTACCTATCCTTGCAGCTAGAAAAATAGAGGAACGACGTGGCCACACGGAGCTCAGCATCTGTCTAGCAGAGCTGGCTGGGCTGAGACCCAGCGTAGTCTTCGCAGAAATGCTTGATAAAGGAGACTCTCTCAGCCTTAAAAAGGCTCGGGAGTTATCAGAGAAACACGGTATACCGTTAGTTACAGGAGAAGAAATTATCGAGGCGTGCAAAATATGAAGAAATGTGTAGCAGTCATCGATACAACTTTCGCAAGAGTCAACATGGGCGATATAGCGGTTAAAGTCCTGAAACGCAAGCTTCCAGGATATATCATTAAAAGAGTTACTGTCCCAGGCATAAAGGATCTCCCCGGCGCAGCTAAGAGAATGCTTGATCAGGGATGCGAAGCCGCTATAACGCTTGGATGGGTCGGCATGCGGGAAGCCGACAAGCTTAGCTATATTGCGATGAGCGTAGGCCTCATAATGGTAGAGATATTCACGGGGAAACTAGTTCTCGACGTCACGGTTCACGAGGACGAGGCACCAGGAAATCCAAAGAGGCTCAATGAAATAGCACTTGATAGGGTGGAGAAACACGCAGAGAACCTCGCCCTATTACTACGCGAAGGACCAGAAGCACTTGTGAAATATGCTGGTAAGGGCCTAAGACAGGGATACGAGCACGCGGGAGAACTAAAATAGTCCCTCAGCATAATTTTATATAGCCACTATCCAGCCTCCGCGATCCTCGTCATAATAGGCGAATCCCTCCTTCACGAGCTTACGGAACAACTCCCCAGCCTTATCCCCCATGCTACTGCTCAAAAGGAACTCTACCTCCTCAACAGTCCTAACAGCAATCTCAGAAAGCCTACGCTTGAACTCATTCCAGAACTCTGGATCAACCGCCGCCCTACCATCTTGAAAGTGCAGTATTACTGCACCCTCACGCTCCAGGCTCTGGAACAATTTATCCGGTCTCCTGATCCAAGACGCCGACTCATACACGATCTTTTCCTCCTTAAGTCTCTGGAAAGCAGTTACCCTCGTATATGGTCTCTGCTCCCTGTATTCACGTTCTCTATACGCATACCGTTGCCTAGGATACCGCTGGTATTCTTGTGGTTCCCTGTACTTCTTTTCAGAAGGCTCCTCCTCTCCCTTCCTTGTCGAAATGCTCTCAACCAACTCGTACAAGTCTGCTATTCTTCTCGAAATCTCATCTAGTTTACCAGTATATGGATTCAAGAGGTCCTGAATTGTCCGCTGGATCCTCCTAACAACTTGATCCAGGTCGATAGAACCGCTTGATCCGGAGACTGGTTGCTCCATTCCGCCGTGCAGGGTTTTCTTTATCATACTGTAGAGGTAGTGTGTTACGAGTTCGTATCCCTGCGCCTCAGCCAGTGCTTTTAGCCTCTCATACTCTTCTCTGGTAAGGGTTATCTTTATTTTTACCTGGTCACGGGATGTTTTTCTTTTAGGATCCATGTCCTCCATCTTGAACACCTAGTACTAGGCTGGAGACAGTTATTAGGTATGCGATCGTGTCTAAGGGTCTTATGGCATGTTATGGCCGTTATCTATATTGAAAATGTAAGATACGACCCTAATATTAGAAATGGGTATAGACAGAGACGTATGAAACATGGGGGAATTAACGTAGTGTATTACCCTGTTAGGACATTTATGTTTCTCTGAGTAGTTCCTGACCTTATCTGGTCTAGTGCCTTGGTGGCCAGCATGACGGCTGTCCTAGGCTTAAAGCTTATTCCTACTCCCACCTTGAGACTAGTGTTGCTTGCTATTTCCTCTACTAGTGCCTCGTATCCGTGGTCTGGTAGGATGACAAGTATATTGTCGCCTCCTAGGTACTGGGCTATGCCCCCGTGTTTTAGGCTTACCCTCGATACTTCGTAGACTAGCTCGTTGATGAGTGAGAGGCTCTCTGTTAGACCCATCTTCCGGGTAGTGGCTGATATACCATTTATGTCTACGTGGGCAATTGCAGTTAAGCCATCGTGCCCCTCCATGAATGTGAGCTCGCCTGGACTCGTACTGTGTAACGCAATGTATGCTCTATCCAGGGCTCTCTTAGGA
>CAYROE010000044.1:0-9534 GCA_964425855.1 uncultured Desulfurococcales archaeon
GAGCAACTCTATCCAGGAAGAGCTTCTAGTGGCGGCATAGGCGTAGGAGAAGGCGCCTGGAGAGGAATATTCAGTCCGCAAAGCGGATTCATCCTACGGGGAGCAGACGATCTAGAGAAAGTAGGCCAGTATTATACATGGACTCCACCACTCTTCGTTAAATCCTATCAGTACAGTAGAGGCTATGGATTGTATCCATCCTCATTCGAGTTCTATACTAGTTTCATATATGATGATCCATTGTATCCGGGCCTCTATCATCTCTACATAATTCCCGCAGAAGACTTCTACATATACGTGTATGATAGGAACACGGGCTATGATGATATAATCCACATATACTCTGGAGATCTACTAGAAATTAGGGGATATCTGGGAACATATGATACTGGCCCGGAAACAAATCCGGAAACATATTTCAGCGGTTATGCGTACATGATCAAGGTAAACGGCGATGTATATTATGTTGATAACACAACATATGATTTAGATCAAAGAGCCATAACAACTATAGATTTCGATCTTAATGGAATAAATGAAATAGCATTCTATAGCTATCTCAATGGTCCTGGAATAACATCACCCTACAATTATGACTCCGACGGTAATGGTAATAGTGACTATGATGCTAATGCTTGGACGTATATGGTGGGTAGGGACATTTCGGGAGTGAACTACATTAAGGTAACGGTGAAGGTAAACTATTACTGGACCCAGACATACTCCGGTTCATGCCCTGACTGGAATTACAGGAAACTAAAAATATTTGCGATTGTAGTGTGGAAATATGATAACACAACGGGGGGCTGGGACATATACCAGTATCAGGCCTACTCATATACCAATATAAAGCCGTTACAATTCCAGAAGACAGCAGTATTCCCAGTAAATAGTGAAGGCACCTATAGGGTAGGTCTCATATTCTATGATAATTATAGGGACTGGGACGGCTACGGATACTCATGCTATACCGACTTCACTTATTCCCTAGAACACCTTATAGTCGAGTATGGAATCTATAACCCGATATTCGTAGAGAGCCCACCACTCTATATTATAGCCATACAAGATCCCAACTATATTAGTGACATAGGAGAGGTAGACCTCGCAAACGCATATAATATAACCGATCTAAATACCGCCAAGCTACTAGCCCAGAAAACCCTACTCAACAAGATAATAGAAGAGCTCAACTATGCGGGCGTCTCAGGCTACACAATCATAACTCATGTGGATGACGCATGCAACCTCCTATTCAGCAGTACACCTCCTAGATATGCTGTAATATATTGGCTCCAGGGAGCCGTGCCATTATCAGACCTTCTCCCATGTCTTACAAGCGAAGAAGACGCGCTCCAATACATAATCGACAACCACTGGGTACTGGTATCACCATTCGGAACACCATTCGGCGGAGAAACATACCTACAATCATACAACACTGAGCTCAATCTGTTACCAGACGGAAACTATACAGCCAACATCACGGATATAGGTATCGAATACCGGCAGAAAGCATACGCATTCTACCTATTCAACACCGTACAATTCAAAACCCTAGCCTACATAACCCCAGCCTACGACTATCTCTACATAGAGAACGGAACCTTCTACACAAACACCTCCGGACTAGTAGAATACTATGGAACAAGCAGCTTCTGGGTATACAACCCACTGGTCGGAGGAGGAGAAGGAACAGGAATAATAGTCATAAACCCAGTCCACATAGACTGGGACTACACAAGAGACGGAGCAGTAGTAGACACAGTCGTCCAACAAGTCGTATACTCAAGTCTCTCAGCATGGAGATATCTAGTATCAAACTATTAGTCCTAAATTCCCCCTAACTTATTAATCCACTGTTTTTACAAATACTATACATACAACTAAGTGTAATCAGTTAATCTCCAATCATCATACGAATTTAATCATTCGCATACCATTACACCAATAAATACACTAGTCAATCAACCAGCTAGTTCAAAAGACTGTACACATGCAAGACATAAACTAATAAATAATTATAAAAATAACTTTATCAAACGTAATACCCTATGACAAAGAAGCCATAAAATAATGCCCCATCATACAGCCCAACGAGGTCAGATCAACCACAATAACACCATCAAAATATTACAAAATAAACTAGAAAGTAATAATTAATATAAATCAAAAGAATTGAAAAGGTAATATTCACATGACAGAAATATTAGTAACAAGTAACAAATAGGCTACCTAAACACGACACACCAGCAATCTTTCACATCATAGCGTAACACCATGGTATTGTCAATTTATGTATATATTTTTATGTTATTTATTTGCTTTTTAGTATCACGTTATGAAACGTTTCATCCCTAATAAGGAACTGTTGGGCTATATCAGACAACAATGGCAAGGATAAAACATTCCATAACGTATTACCAGTCTCAACATCTCTTCAATCATGTATTTTATATTAAATTTATAATCATTATTATATTGAATAATTATCATTGAATAATTAATACATATGTAGAATAGTCCCAGTTGGTTGAGTTAAGTGCCCCTTAACTCTACCACACCAGCAAGAAAAGTAGAGTTAACATAAAGTTAACCACACAACAAGTAGAGAAAAAGTTAAAAAAATTAACGTGATCCATAAGTACTAGAGTAAAACAATAAAATTAAAAAATATAATTAAATATTAGAATTGCAGTTAAGAGAGATATTCGACTAAGGATGAATAAGTTTTTAACACAATTATTACAGAATATTCTAATAAGAATATTCCTGGGGAATATTATGAATCTATTCTTGCGGGCTCCAATAATTGTAGAGATATGAGTTCATAGATCTACAGAGAACGAGTGGCTTGGATAATGTTATTTTGCAGGAGGAAAATAGGTAAATCATTCCTCACAAAATACATACCCGCTTGGAAAATTATGCAATTGTTACTGGAGATCTTCACGTAATAATGAAGTCCAAAAACAATTACGTCACTATACTTAACTCCGACAGTGCAATAATGGATTATAATAAAACTTCTCAAAAAGGGGGGATACCATAGTACTTGATGAGTTCAAAGACTACCAGAAAGATACTGGTCTTAGCTGGCGCAGATCCATCCCAATGGAAGACTAATTCCAGATGTCTCAAGCCTTGGACTCCTAAACAAAGTTTTCGATATAAGCAGCCCTCTTCTAGGACTTGCCTATCCTATCAGAGTGTCTCCGCTTAGACCAGAGGAAGTTATAGTCTCACCGGGACATCAAATTAGTCCAGAAAACACGATTCTTGGGGAGTTCTTCTCAGAGATTCGTGGCCGGTTCCATTCGCTGATATTATTAGCAACCCTATGAATTACCTACTAGAAAACATTCTTTTCCTAACATATAGTGGAAAAGGGTTAATTGGAAAAATATTCCTCGAGAAAGAAGAGAATTAACGCGTCTATACGATTCTACACACTTCGCTTTGTTGGAGGAGGTATTTGGTCATCACAAAGCCTTGCGAATATATTGTATCAGTGGGGTCTAATCTCGGCTCCAAGTCCTGGTATAGTTACTGATATCCTTGATAAAATAGTGGGTTTGAGACTAGTAGCTAAAACTAGACTCTGGCGATCCCGAGGAGACTGAATATATTAGAGACACTTGTCTCCACTAATTGGAATCGTTTTTGGAATACTGGAAAAATATGCTTTCGACGAAGTCTACATGTATAAAAATTATTCATAGCACCTTAGAGTCTTTTCTAGCACGTGAAACAATGTTAGCCTAGGAGAAATGTTGACTAGATACCACGAGGGTACACGAGCATAATCGATACTTCCCGGTGATCTGGGAGATGTCGATGAGATTGTTCTCGATAAAAGGGATCGGCATCCACTATATGTTTATGAGATAAAGCTTGGCACCCGTAATTCTCGGGACAGGAAAAATTTGTTGAAAGATCACGGAAGGTCGGAGCAAAACATTGTTATCTTTTATGTTTAAACTGGGAGGCAATTTAGACTCTAATGATGCTGTAATTGCTGTAATAGATTTTTATAAGGAGAGAATTATCCTTCTCCGATAAAGATTACTTGCTCTAGCTATAATGTAGTTGATTAATATCTACGAGAAGATTCTATAATAATAGACTGTGTCTATGATTGTTTAGAATTAAGAATATACTTTAAGAAGCATCCCGGCACTCTAATACTTTAATACTTTTACAGTTAAATCACCAAGTGTATTGAGTTTTGTATCAACTAGTCAACTTTATAGTAAACTTCTCTGCAATATGGTCAACTCGTCTGAGGATTCTTAATGAATAATAATGAGATATCTCTCAGTAATTAAATACGGTTCATGAATAGCATACCAGGGTGTCCATAATGGATAATCAGAACTTATCGGACTTTGGAATCATGATCTATTCTTCGATTATAGGAATACTTGAACGAATAGGCGTGGGTCTATTGTTCTTGTTTATGTTCGAGCATGGTTTTTCTTGTGTGTGGGATTGTTTTTGGCTTGGTATAGTCTTTGGATTGTCTGAGGCTCTGAGCCGTTCGTTGGAGACTGGTGTAGAGGATAGTATCGGGGCTAGGAAGGCTAGTGTGGTTTTGGCTAGGCTTCGTTTGCTTGTATCGAGTAGCGTCCTCGTTTTTGGCGGTTTTGGGCTGGCGTTATTTTTGTTGGGATTGGGTGTTTTATTTTATGTTAATGCTATTGTTGGTTCTTTGATTTTGGGTGTTTCTCTGGTTTTCTTGTTGGCTGCTAGGAGTCTGTTGGGTTGGGTGTTGGCTCGTAGCGGTCTTTATCGGCTTGTGTTGGGTTCTAGTGTGTTGGGTGTGGCTCTTGGGTTCTTTATGGCTGTATTTGGGGCTTCTGGCTTGGTAGGTGTCATTCTTGTATTGTCCGGTGTTTATGTGTCTAGTTTCTTGATGTTGTTGGTTGGAGGCTGGCTTGTTGGTCTTGTTTCTAGGAGGTATTTTAAGTGGGGTGTTAGGCTTGGCTTGTGTGATGTTCCTTGTCTTGTGAGCTCTGCTAAATATATTGTTGTCGGCATAGGGGTATTACTTGGGCTTTCTCCTGTTGCGTTGTTGGGGTTGTTTGTGTTGTTTGATGGTGTTCAAAGGATAGTATTGGTGTTGTTCCCTAGATTTGGCTTGCTGGGTAGCGTTCTTCACGTGGTTAGTGTTGGATCGGGGCTTGCTATAGGGATTGAGTATGGGTTTGTCGTATTGGGTTTATCGTTTTTGTCACTGTTTGGTCTTGGTTCGCAGAGTCCGTTGCGGGTGTTGTTGTCGGTCTAAGTATAGGATCTTTGTGGGATAATTGTGGGATAATATGGTTTTCTTCAGTTTTGGTAATAATTTCTAAGATCTTTGACAATACATTCAATGAGTTTTACTATAAATATTTGTTAAGCTATATGAAATACTACAGTAAACCCACACCAAAATCCTAGAGGTGCATAAGTATGGAAACCCTGAAAAGGGATTTAACCATATTATTAGTCATCGCAGTCTTCATAGCAATAATAGTCGTCACAGCCTTTGCTGGAAGCAGCGTATTCTGGTATAGCCAGATAATCCTACAACTGATAATGGCTGCTATCGCGTTAAAGATAGCTTTCCAGGAGGAGGGGTGAGTAGGATATGAGCACGACAGCGACAATATTTGCGACCCTAGGACTATACTTCGTAATAGTCCTCATCATAGGATTCATATTCGAGAAAAAGGTTAAGGGACTAGCAGACTACCTCCTCGGCGGTAGAAAAGTAGGACCCTACGTAATAGCCTTCACCGAGAGAGCCAGCGAGATGAGCGGGTGGGTAGGACTCGGACTACCCAGCGAAGGATTCTACTCCGGACTCAACGCCACATGGAACGCTATAGGATGCTTCTACGCAGACCTAATGAACTGGACAATACTAGCAAAGAAAATGAGAAGATTCACTGAGAAAGTAGGTGCCCTCACAGTACCAGAATACTATGAGTTCAGACTAGCCGATAAGAGCGGAGTACTAAGAATAACGAGCGCACTCATAATCATACTCTTCCTCACAGGATACGTAGGAGCACAGGCGACGGCTGCAGGAAAAGTATTCTCAAGCGTAATCGCTGCAAGTGGAGGAACAGTAACACAGAGCACTATACAGACATGGATTATTATAGGAGCCCTCATAATGATCATCTACACTGTACTAGGAGGATTCTTCGCAGTAGCATGGACAGACTTCATACAAGGCCTATGGGCCCTACTAGGCTTCACACTAGTAGTAATAATAGCATTAGCAAAGCTAGGAAACCCCCTCGACAAACTAACTACATATCCAATAAGCGAGGGATCACCAGTCACCTACACAGACATACACAATTTCTGGGGATACGAGTACACCGGAGCCCTATTGATGGTAATAATTCTCTCATATATAGCGATAGGATTCGGATGGCCAGGCAACCCACATATAACAGTAAGATATATGGCCATTAAGAGTACGAAGGACATACCGAAGAGCGCCTTCGTAGCCCTAGCACTACTACTAGTAATTTACTACTTAGCAATGAGCGTCGGATGGCTAACAAGAGTAGCCATAACAGAGGGAGTAATGAGCCAAAACCTAGCCGACCTAGTGGCACAAGATGCAGAATACTCGTTCCCAGCTCTAACAATGCAGTTCACCCACCCAATACTAGCAGGACTAATCCTAGCAGCACCAGTAGCACTAATGATGAGCACAGCAGACAGCCAGCTACTAGTAGCAACAAGTGCAATCATCGAAGACATCTATAGAAGAACACTTGCAAAAGACATCGACGAAAATAAACTAGTCCTATACGGAAGAATCGTAACGTTCATACTAGGTATACTAGCGCTAATCTGGGCACTCTACTTCGAGAGGAGCGTCTACTACTTCGTGCTATTCAGCTGGGGAGGACTAGGAGCAGCACTAGGAAGCGTAACACTACTAACAGTACTATGGAAGAGAATGACTCCATCAAGCGCCTTCGCAGGTCTCATAACAGGAGCGGCCGGAGTAGTAATATGGAAGAGCTACAGCAAAGGCTGGATACTAATGCCCAACGGCGACCCCAACGGTGCACTAACAACACTCGCAATAAGCGTCCCCCTAATAGTTCTTATCCTAGGATACATAGGAATGTACCTAATAGAAAAAGACCCAGGAAAAGCCGCGAAGGGCGCGATAGCAGCAACAATAGCAGCCGGCATACTATGGGTAATATGGGTCTTCCTACGATACAAGCTCGACCCAGACTACACCGCATGGTGGTACGAGCTACTAATAAGCTTCCCAATGGCAGTAGTAGCAGCACTAGCCACTGGAACTGTAACAACGCCTCCACCAGAGGACGAGCTTGAAACCATAATCAAGAACTTCTATGGAACAGAGACACAAGCAGCAGCATCCGTGGACTACGTGAAGCCTCTAGCCGTCACGGAAATCGACGTAGTCAAGGCATATATGATTTACAAAGGACTCTAGTCACTCAGTTCAACTATAATTAAACAGTTGTTTTCCCAAATACTAACATTAACAAGAACAAATATTTCCCCTAATAATACAATCATTTTTCTATAAAACAACAATCGTGTCAAAGATGAAAACCCAAAGCATTACCTATATATCAGGAGGAGAAAAGATATATGAAGGCTATTAAACCAGCAATAGATGCTCCCGAAAGCATAGTTAGAAAGTTCCTATATCCATATACGATCTATCGTATAGAAGTCCATGTAAAAAGACCCCTCAAACCACCACGAATCTTCCAACTGATAATCACCGTAGACAGGTTCCGAGCTAAAGGATTCATATCTGATATAATGCCAGAGTTAATTGACGCGGAAGGAATAACAATTCCTGCAAGGCTCAATGATGAGCAAGCCGATAAAGTGGCCAGAAGAACAGCACTATACTATACCTTGAAAAAATGGAGAGTAGGGATAGCACCAGATATCATCATAAGGGAAAAAGTAGATGTCTACAAAGTCTTCTGGCTAATCCAGCAAGGAAATAAAAAAGTTCTGGTCGACAGTATAAGTGGAGACTGGGAAGAACTCAAGTAGATTTCAGAGCATATAGTTAATAATGGGTCTTACTATATGTTTTCCACATACAAAATAGAATAATCTTCACGAACTAATTATCATTATGATTAATTTGGGGTAGACCCAATTGACGATAAGAGCGTTCTGTGCGGATCAACTTTTCACTGGACGTGAACTAGTCCACAACGGTTGTGTAGTATACGAAAACAACCGCATAGTAGATGTTGGTAAGAAGGGATCAATAGATACTTCCGTTGACCCAGTCGAGCTCAAAGGTTATACGCTACTGCCTGGACTTATCGATGCACACATTCATATAACGGGATTCAGAAGCGGAGACTATATCAAAGAAAGCCTCCTTGTCCCCTATGCAACATTTGTAGCCAGAGCAATAAAAGACCTAGAATCAGTACTAATGGCTGGATACACAACCATCGTAGATGCAGGGAGCACTATTAGCCTCGAGCTGAAAAAGGCCGCGGAAGAAAGAATAATAAAATCTCCACGAATAATCGCCTCTGGATACCCTGTTTCCCAGACCTTCGGCCACGGAGACATACACTTTCTACCACCGGAATACGTTGACCCCAGGACAAGCAAGCTACGCATGCCCTTACAGAGCCTCCTCTGCGACGGAGCAAATGAATGTAGGAAGGCCACCAGATACGCTCTAAGAACAGGCTCAGACTTCATAAAAGTCTTCACGACTGGGGGGATAGCAAGTGAAAAAGACAGACCAGAATACCCACAGCTGACGAGAGAAGAGCTGGTAGCTATAGTAGACGAGGCTAAGAGAGCACATAGATTCGTACACGCACACGCCGAAGGAAAAGAAGGGATCATCGCAGCACTAGAAGCAGGAATAACACGCATAGCTCATGCAATATACTTAGACGAAGAAGGAATAGAGCTCGCCAAAGAAAAGAACGCAGTCATAATACCCACACTCACAATCATCCATCTCATACTAAGATTCGGAGAAGTCAGCGGCCTACCAGAATGGGCACTTCGCAAAACAATGGAGGCAAGAGAACACCACATAAACAGTATAAGGAAAGCCTATAGATCCAGAGTAAGGCTAGCAACCGGAACAGACCTATTCATAAATAGTAATGAATACAACGTCTATGGGCTAAACAGCATGGAAATACTCCTCCTCATAAACGAAATAGGACTAACACCACTTGAAGCACTAGAAGCCGCCACAATAAACGCCGCGTACGTCGCAGGACTAGACCATGAAGTAGGAATACTCAAACCAGGATATAAGACAGACTTCATCGCAGTTAAAGGAAACCCAATAGAAGACCCCTCACTACTATTAGGGCCAGAGAACATACACCTTGTAGTCAAGGAGGGCATAATCCAGAAATACAATATAGATCTAGAAGACTAGGCCAGCCTAAAAGAGACCATTAACGGGAAAACTGGATTTATTGGCGCCGGGGGCGGGATTCGAACCCGCGCGCCCCGTAAGGGGCAACGGGT
>CAYROE010000045.1:0-9484 GCA_964425855.1 uncultured Desulfurococcales archaeon
AAGGAGAAAGCACTAATACCCGTTAAACCATATGCTGCCGTCCCGCAAAACCCGGAAACAGTGGAGAAACTCTCCAAAAGAAACATAGCAGGATTCAAGATATATCCAAGCGATCTAGAAAAACGCGAGGCATCAATCAAGAAAATGCTAGAAACAGGTAGACTCGTCGTCCTACACCCGGAGCTCCCCGAAGCCGATAGACTAGAAGCGGAAAACCTCTCTCAAAGAGGAACAATCCGTGGATGCCACCTGGAAGGAGCCGCAGTAGACATACTCGCATCCCTCTCAGACAACAAACCTTCAAAAATCCACATTACACACGCCAGCTGTCCGGAAACAGTGGTGAAGGCTAAGACATATGGATTCACTGTAGACGTCGCACCCCACCATATAATATACAACTACGACCAGCACCTGGATAACTCTCTCTACAAAGTGAATCCTTCCCTAAGATCAATGCTGGATTCCCACAAGCTCCTACAGTCTATCATCGAAGGAGCAGTAGATATCATTGCAAGCGACCATGCTCCACACGCCGAGTGGGAGAAAAACGATCCCTTATCCTCAAGACCAGGCATACCATGGTTAGAAGCATGGCCCTCAATCCTACGTAGAATACTCGTAAAACCAGGAGCATTAACACAAAAAGAATTCTTCCAATTAACCGTATGGAACCCAAGGAAACTCATAAAAGTAAACGCCTGGGAGACTATCGTAGTGTATGATCCATACTACCAGGGAAGATACACGGGATCCAGGTATTCGAAGGCGATACCCTACTATCACTATATGTCCGAGTACTATGGAGAAGCAAGGTGCGTCTACTGGAAGGGCAGATTAGTATATGGCCAGGAAACTAGGATAGTTTTGACAGCGATATGAATGTTTCCAGATATCTGTCTGGTCTCCCAATATCTAGGTATGAGACGCTGCTTGACAAGGCAGTACACATCCTGTGTCCTCTCGATAATAGGAGCCTCAGCCCATCGGTCAGTTCTAGTTCACCAGTATTCGGGTTCCTAGGAGTATTTTCAAGGGAGGAGAGTAGTTCCCTGCTTGGCAAGAGGTAGATGCCAGTTATAGCATAGTTGCTTGGAGGATCACGTGGCTTCTCGACTAGATCCCTGACCGCAAATATTTCTTCTATTCGGCCAATGCCATCCATTAATCTTGTACCGGGAACTATTACGCCATAGTTCTGAGGGTCGGATACGGTCATAGAGTGTATAAGGGATCGACATTTGTCCCCGAGGTTATTGAATGCTCTAAGCATATCCTCTATGATGTTGTCATTGTTGTTTTGTTTAAGGAGTATATCTCCAAGGTGGATTAGAACGTATTCTGTGTTCACAGCCTTTAGCCCTCTCAGAACCGCGTCTCCCAGGCCTTTTGGAGAAGGCTGATCCACCCATATGATATTGCTATCCTCCAGCATAAGATAGAACTCCTTTAAGGACTCGGCTTCAAGAGTCTTTCCTTTTTCCATCAGCGTTTCATATAATCCCCAGTCTGGCAGGAAATGGTCTTGAAGTATTCGTTTACCTCGGCCAACGACAAAGACAAAGGTACGAATACCTGCTTTATAGATGGTTTCATATATTAACTGTATGAAGGGCTTGAATATCGTTCTCCCACTGTATCTAGCTGGTACAGGGAGCATTTCTTTCGGCATTTCTTTCGTGGCAGGAGTCATACGTGTCCCAAGGCCAGCCGCAGGTATGAGGGCTGTGACTCCTTTCTCGATACTGGCGCATTCTCCTGTATAAGGCATATTTACCACCAGATACTGACTTGGACTGGGTTATTAGCTTTAATGCTGTTTAATTATATAATATGCGTGATTTATAAAGTACAGGACGATGAAACTTCAAGATACCTTGAGGTGAGTTGTTATGAGTTGGGAGTGTACATATACTTATATTGTAGAGAAAGAGCATGTGGCCCAGCATCTCGCAGAAAGGGGAGAGTATATACTGAGTACGCCTTGTCTCGTGCTTTTCATGGAGGCTTCCGCCCGGAAATGCCTTGATAGTAATGCAGGTATCACTAGTGTGGGGTACCGGGTCGACGTTAAGCATAGAAAGAGTGTAGGGGGCGGGGAGGAGTTGACTGTTGAGGTGAAGGTTTTTGAGTGGGACGGTAGACGAGCGCTCGTATATATGAAGGCTTATGATAGTAACGGAGAGTTGGTTGGAGAGGGAATTAATGAGAGGTTCAAGAAAAACTGAAACCAATAATTGGGTGAACTAGTTTTTCTTTCTCCCAAGTTTATATCGTATACATAAATATCTATGATGAAAAATAACATTTGAATATGAGAAGGTTGTCGGGGGTAAAAGAATGGTAGAGTTCAAGGCGAACCTCGAACTACTCAAGAAACTCGTCTATACTCCTGGAATCCCAGGCTATGAGGATCAAATAAGACAAGCAATCGTCAACGAAGTAAAGAGCTTAGGGGATCTAGACGTAGATGAGCACGGCAACATATTACTGGACCTTGGCGGAGACGGTAAAACACTACTGATAGCTGCACACATGGATGAACTAGGGCTAGTCATAACCAACATATTCGATGATGGACTTTTGAGTTTCAGAAAACTAGGAGGAATAGACGATAGAATACTCCCCGCAAGACACGTAAGGATACTGGGAGAGAAAGGAGAAATACATGGCGTAATAAACTTTCCCAGCCCACATCTCAACTTCGAAAAAGATCAAAGCGTCATACCATGGCACAAGCTACGAATATTCATAGGGGCAGAATCCCGAGAAGAAGCCGAAGAAATGGGAATATACATTGGTGCTCCCGCCGTATTCATAAAACACTGGACCCTACTAGCAGGAGGCAAAGCAGTAGCCTCGAGAGGATTCGACGACCGGGCAGGAACCTATGCACTCATCGAGCTAGCAAAACTCCTAAAAGACACCGAGAAAAAGCACAGAATAGTTATAGCCTGGACCGTCAAGGAGGAAATAGGTCTATGGGGAGCATACGCTCTAGCAGCGAAAACCAACGCTGACGCGTTCATAGCAGTTGACACTATGGCTTGTTGTAGACCGGAAATCACAGGTAGGATGAAACCGGGTAAAGGACCAGCCCTCCGGCTCATTGATAACGCATATGTGGCTAACATGACTATGGCCTATGAGCTCAAGAGAATTGCAAAGGAGAATAATATTCCCCTACAGGTTGCAACAGGGGGAGGAACAACCGATGCATCCGCGTTCCAGAGACTAGGAATACAGGCCGTAGCACTAGGAATCCCCCTACTGAACACCCATACACTAGCAGAGACAATCTATCCAAGCGACATAGAGAACCTTGTAAAACTACTCTACAACGTAGCCATTAAAGGAATCAACATATAAGACTCTCGTCTAGCATCAGGATCCTTTTCCTTAACTCTTATTAATTGCATAGAATGGAGACATAGAGTAGTACATTATATTAGGCCCTTTAGATAATCAAGGACTACTCCTATTGATATCAGTATTCCCACCAGGAGATTTAGGTTAAATGATAAGGGTATCTTGTCCAGGTCTCTGTACGCTATCAGCCAGCTTGTTATCATTAGTGTGATCCCTAGTAGTGTGGAGACTAGTGTTAACCCCCCGGTTAACACCCTGTACTCCCACAAACCATACAAGAAAAAGAACCCGGCCAAGAAATAGAACAAGAGCGATGCAAAGAATGCTCCTTTTACACCTAGACGAGCCGGGACACTCCCCAGTCCATGAGACCTGTCAAAATCAATATCCATGATACTGTAAATGATGTCGAAGCCGGCGACCCAGAAAGTTACACCGAACACATAGCTCCAAGGAACACTCGCTAAAACGCTACAGATACTAGTCAGCTCATCACCACTCGCTGCTACAGCCCCTCCAAACACCGCGTATCCAAGTACTAGCCCGAGATGTATGTGGGGAAGCCAGTGAAGACGCTTGGCATATGGATAAGTCATGGCGAGTAGCCATAGTATGGGGCTGAACAGTAGAGCATACATGTTCAACAAGGCGGCGCTCAGATAGTAGATAAATGTGCCGATCAAGACCACAAGGTAAGCATCCTTGACCGAGAGCACTCCTGTTACGAGAGGCCTCTTGGAGCTACGTGGGTTGAGTTTGTCTATGTCGAGGTCTGCGATATTATTATAGGCCATCGCTGCTGTACGGAGACCAAACAAGGCTAATCCTATCAGCACCGCGTCTTTAAGGGTAAAACTATACCCGCTGAGTATGGCTCCCGCGTATGCGAATGGTAGGCTGAATAATGTGTGCTCTATTCTTATTAGTCTGAAGACGGCGTGGATCTTGCTCTTCTCCTTAACTTTTCCTGGATCCCATCCGTTCATGCCTTGTTGAGCCTCCTCTTGATCTCCTCATATATCTTGTCGGCCTTCTTTCTTGTCTCATCGTCTTCTTCGACTAATAGGGGCCATTCTCTTCCAAAGTTCTCCTCTGGTAGCTTACGGGTCGCATCTATACCTAGCTTTGAGCCGTAGCCCGGTGCCTTCATCGCCGGGTCGAGAGCGTCCGTATGCGTACTCTCAACTATTAGGACGTCTCTTTCCGGTAGTACGTTCGAGGAGACCGCCCAAATTACTTGGTTTATATCATGCGGGTCGACGTCGTGATCTACTACTACGATGATTTTTGTCAAGCTTGTCTGTCCAAGACCCCATAGCGCCTGCATGACTTTCTTGGCGTGTCCAGGATACCTCTTCCTTATGCTGACAATCATGAGGCCTTGGAACACCCCGTACTCTGGCAGATTCATGTCTACGATCTCAGGTAGTAGCATTTGTATGATTGGAAGGAATACTCTCTCTATAGCCTTCCCTATTACTGCGTCTTCTAGTGGGGGTAGGCCGACGACGCTCCCATAATATATAGGATCATCTCTATGATAGATCCTCTCGGCGTGGAAGACGGGGTATTTCTCAACTGGTTTATCATAGTATCCCCAGTGGTCTCCGAAGGGCCCCTCTTCAGCTAGTTCTCCTTTCTTCACGTATCCTTCTATTACTATCTCAGCGTTTGCCGGCACCAGTAGGCCGTTTGGGAGCTCGTAGAGTTCTATCCCCTTCCCCCTAACTATCCCGGCGAAGAGGTACTTGTCCATGGGGTATGGGACTGGGGCTACCCCCGTAAACATAGTCCCGGGATCAGAGCCTATGACTATAGCCACTGGTAGTTTACCTTCTGCATCGAAGTAGTCTTTTGCTCCACGCTTATGGATCTGCCAGTGGATTACTCCTCTCTTATCGTCGAGAAGCATTACCCGGTATACTCCCATATTGTATGTTCCAGCCTCTGGACTCCTAGTTATGACGAGTGGGAAAGTAAGATAGCGGCTCCCGTCCATAGGCCAGGTCTTGAACGCGGGTAGCTTTACTAGGGGCTTGTCTTCTATAATGTTCTCTGTGAATCTCGCGCGTTTGGTCTTCTTGGGAAGATATTTGCCTATGTCTCCCAGTTCTCTTAGGGATTGCAGTTTTTCTCGTAGAGACAAGGGCGGTTGTTTTAATGCTCCTGCTACTAGGCGTAATCCTATGTCTTCCAGTCTCTCTACTCCAAGGGCTTTCCGGAACAGTTCTAGGCTGGGATAGAGGTTTCCTGCTACTCTCCAGCCAGGGTGTCCTCTAATATTAGTGAATAATAATGCAGGTCCTTTATCATACATCACTCTTCTTAGTACTGCTGGTATTTCTAATATGGGTGATAGGGGATCGTTCACTTCTACCAGCATGTTGTTGTCTTTGAGCCATTCTAGATAGCTTCGAAGATCTGTGAGGGGATTCATTCCTGTTGACCAGTCCCTCTTGATTGTATTTTCCTATTATTTTATGTTTCTATTATTATTGTTTTACGGTGTTGGGCTCTTGGATAGGGTATATCTGGTTGTATATGCCTGGTGTATTGGTTGTGTATAGTGATATTGTTATTTAGGATTATGAGCCGTGTTGAACCACTGGTGAGTGGTTTATGGAATATAAGATGGCCCTAGGAATAATGATAATAATCATAATAGTAGCAGGGGCCCTAGTATACACTGTATCATCTCCTCAGAAGGAAACCCAGGAATCAACTCAGAAATACACTATTAGGACAGCAACTCTCCAAGGAGGAATAAGCACACTAGACATCATAGAACAGAACAACCTCCTAGAATCTACTGGTTATGGTCTAGAAGTGTTACGTCTGCAAAAGACCCCCGACATCATAGCGGCTCTAGCAAACAACGAGACGGACCTAGTAGTCGTCCCGGCAGAGATGGCTGCAAAACTAATCGAACAGGGAGGAGACTACTATATCGTTGCTGTAGACATGCTCCAGAACCAGGCAATCCTAGTAATTAACGATAACATAACTAGTCCAGTTGATCTAAAAGGTAGGCTTGTAGGAGCAGTGGTTGCGAGCGGTACCTACAAGGTCTTCAAGGCATACCTGCAGACAGTTTACAACCTCACCGTTGTCGAGTCCGATCAGCCACAGCCAGGAGTTGTAAGCGTTGTCAACGTGCCTCCAGGAAGCATCATTGACGCACTACTCAACAAGCAGGTAGATGCTATAGTAATATGGGAGCCCCTCGTAAGCATAGGAGTAACGAAAGGAGCAAAGATACTGGTATCATTCAGCGATCTATGGAGCCAGGCAGGCCTAGAGGGACAACCAGTCATGCTTGTATGGCTAGCGAGAGGAGACTTCGTAAATAACCATCCCGACGCTCTAGAAGCATTCCTTGAGGCCAGAAGCCAGGCTGCTGAGACTTGGAGGAATAACATGCAGGAGACTAAGCAGATAATTGTCAGTCTATATAATCTAGACGATGCAACATTCAACACGATGTATAACAGGACTATAATAGTAGCCGACAAGTATCTGAGCGACGAACTAATAAACTCCATACGTACAGAATGGTGGCTTGCATGGAAAGGCGGATACCTAGAACAAGACCCAGCAAACATACCAAACACAGTCTTCTACAAGGGCTAGGCTGGATCTACCTCACAATACTTATCTTTCTCGCCTGGCACCTCCTCTCAAAAGCCTACCCCATACTAGTACCATCTCCAACCAGCACATATGAGGCGATAACACGGATAGGAACCGATAAGATCCTCCGATCAGTAACCACAACACTAACAAACAGCCTCCTCGGATATCTCCTAGGTCTAGCCGGCTCAATATTACTCGTAATAGGAGCATACCTCAACAAGCACGTAGAAGCCCTAGTCAACGCAGCCAACACGTTCGCACAGAGCGTATCAGTACTAGTATGGGCAATAATATTCATAATGATATTCGGGGTAACCAGCAGAAAACCACCAATACTAGTAGTAGCGGCCGCGACATTTCCAATACTACTCTCAAGCCTAATAGGTGCAGTAAGAAGCCTAGACGAAAAGTTCAGTCTCTTAGCAAAGATGCTTGGGGCATCAAAGCTCCAAGAACTTTTCTACTTCATACTTCCTGGAACCATCTCGTATCTAGCCGCGGCAAGTAGAGCCGCCATCGGAATAGCGTTAAGGATTAGCGTCGTCGCCGAGGCATTCGGAGCAAGCGGAGGCGTAGGATACTGGCTTGTCTACAGCTACGATATAGGCTTCAAGGAAGGCGTATTCGCATGGGCATCTATTCTCATAATCCTTATGATTGCCGTCGACATGCTCGTGCTGAGACCAATAGAGAGGTGGACAATGAAGTGGAGACTATGATCAGGGTTAGGGATCTTGTTAAAAAATACGGAGAAGACCTCGTCCTCGACCATATAACGCTAGAGGTAAAGAGGGGAGAATCAATAGGCATTGTAGGGCCTAATGGTGCAGGCAAATCAACGTTTCTAAGAGTTCTAGCGGGAATAGAGCCCTACGACTCGGGTATCGTGGAGGTATATGGGAGTATTGGATTCGTTCCACAGGAAACTATTCTATTACCATGGAGAACTCTTAAGGGAAATATTCTACTGGCTGCAAAGATCCGGGGTATAGAAAGACATAACGCAGAGAAGATCTTGGAGGAGAACGCCGAGATATTAGCAATATCACGATACCTGAACATGTATCCATCGCAAGTAAGCGGGGGAACAGCCCGCAAGGCACAGATACTCATGGCACTGGTCTTGAACCCGGATATACTCTTGCTCGATGAGCCATTCACAGGCCTCGATACGGAGACAATCGAGAGCTTCCAGAGACAGATAAAGGAACTAAAAGATGCCCATGGCTTAACCATTATAACGGTATCGCACATGATGGATGAGCTAATGGAGATAGCTGATCGCTTAGTAATGCTGACTCATAAGCCTGCCAGGATAAGGAAGATCCTCCAGGTAAGGTAATTCTCATATACAATAGAAACCACATAAATAGGATTTCTAGAAACATGTCATAGCGGGCACACATGAATGGGAATGGACGAAAGCTCCTAAGCGGAGCCCGATGGGCATATATCTACTTCACCGATCTCATGGGTTATCCTCGCAGAGTCCTCATTAAGTCAGACATGCTAGACGAAAAAGCATTCAGCGAAGGACTAGGCAAACTCGACGGTAGTAGTGTTAAAGGATTTGCATCGATTGACGAAAGCGACCTAGTACTGAAACCAGATCCCAAAACACTAGAAGTGTATCCATGGATGGAGAAGACGATAAGAGTAATCGCGGACGTGTATAAGCCGGGCGGAAGAGAGCCATACTCACGAGATCCAAGATACGCGGCTAAGGCCACGAGGAGCCTTTTAGCCGATCTAGGCTATGACATTGTGATGGCGGCCGAGCTCGAGTTCTTCATATTTGATGAGGTGAAAGTGAGCGTAGAGCCCTGGAGCCAGATGCTAGAAATATCCAGTATAGAGGCTCCCTGGTCTGGTGAGGCCTCATTCATGAACCTCCTAAAAGACGGATACTATACTGTTCCACCACGAGACGTGACGGAGCCTATCAAGATAGAGATAGCGGAGGTTCTCGAAGACTACTACGGAATAAAAGTAGAAGTATTACACCACGAGGTGGCAGCCGCGAGCCAGCATGAAATAAACTTTGAGCCTGGAGACCCCCTTGAGACAGCAGATAGGATACAGATAATCAAGGAAACAGTAAAGACAGTGGCAGCTGAGAACGGGTACATGGCGACCTTCATGCCGAAACCACTATACGGGGACAATGGTAACGGAATGCATGTGCACGTAAGCTTGTGGAGTGGTGACAAGAACCTCTTCTACGATGAATCGGACGAATACGCGGGTATAAGCCAGCTAACAAGATACTTCATAGGTGGACTAATAGAGCATGGAAGAGCCCTCTCAGCAATCGTGAGCCCAACCGTTAACAGCTATAAGAGACTAGTTCCAGGATATGAGGCACCAATATATCTCGCATGGAGCAAGGCTAACAGGAGCGCCGCTATTAGGATCCCTGGCTATGGTAAGGGAATGAAGCATGCGAGGATCGAGTACAGGAGCCCTGACCCCTCAGCTAACC
>CAYROE010000046.1:0-9325 GCA_964425855.1 uncultured Desulfurococcales archaeon
AAGAAATCCTCGAAAACATAGAGAAATGGGAGCCAAAGATCAACGCCTACATATCCCTAAGAGACAAGGAGGACTTGAGGAAAGCCGCGAAACAAGCAGACAAAGCCTATATGCAGGGAACCGCGAGACCCCTCGAAGGAGTATTCCTAGCAGTGAAAGACAACATAATAACAATAGAACTGCCCACGACAGCCGGTAGCTTAATGCTCAAGGGATTCCTGCCAGGATACGAGGCGACAGTAGTCAGAAAACTTAAGAGTGTAGGGGCGATAATCATAGGAAAAACAAATCTCGACGAATTTGCGATGGGCAGCACCACAGAATACAGCGCGTATGGTCCAACACGCAATCCACTAGATCCAGATAGAGTTCCTGGAGGAAGTAGTGGAGGAAGCGGGGCGGTACTCGCTTATGGAGGGGCGGATCTCGCTTTAGGAAGCGATACGGGGGGAAGCGTGAGACTCCCAGCTGCATATACTGGGACAGTAGGACTAAAACCTACATATGGTACAGTCTCGAGGTATGGTCTTATACCGTATGCGAACAGCCTCGAACAAATTAGCCCGATGGCAAGGGATCTGATTGATACTGCTTTATTATTTGAGTATATGGCTGGGAAAGACTTCTTCGACGCGACCAGCGTAGACTATGACTATACAGGTCTAGTCGAGAAATTAAGCGACGGGCTCGATCCAAGCATGCTTAGAATATGCCTACCGCAAGAACTGTTTGAACATACTGATCCGATTATTCTAAAAACTCTAGACACGCTCTATGGCAAGCTTGAATCACTTGGGGCATCCGTAGAAGAGATAAAGATACCCGTCCTCAGACATGTCCTCCCAGCCTATTATACGATAGCATTCGCGGAGGCAGCCAGCAATCTTGCAAGATACGATGGCAGTCTCTATCCGTGCAAGGATCAAGGCGCAAAATCATGGGAGGACAACGTTATTGGTGCTAGAACTAGTTGCTTCGGGCGAGAAGTAAAGAGGAGAATCCTAATGGGAGTATATGTCCTGAGCGAGGGATACCGTGATGCATATTATGTTGCCGCGACAAAGATAAGGAGACTAGTAAAGGAAGCCATGCTCTCTGCAACCAGGCACTGTGTGATCAGCAGTCCCGCGAGTCCCGTCTTCCCACCACGTCTATCGGAGACTCTAGATGACCCATTGAAAATGTATGCTCTAGATAGGATGACCGTAACAGCTAACCTAGCTGGAGTACCAGCACTCGTGCATCCAATAGCGTACACGGAGGAGGGCTTACCTATTCCAGTACAGTGGATGGCGCATCCCTTTGGGGAAGAACTATTGTTCCGCGTTGCTCTGCTCGCGGAGAAGCTTATTTAGAACGGTTAGGGAGGGGACAAGGATCATGACAGCTATAGATAAAAGGGTTCTAGACCCGATGATAGGCCTTGAAATACACGTCCAACTTACGAATAGTCCAACCAAGCTATTCTGTCAGTGCAAGGCAGAGTACCGCCAGTATCCACCCAACACGAATGTCTGCCCAGTCTGCCTAGGCATGCCTGGAGCCCTCCCAGTGGTTCAACAAGTGCCCCTAGTATACTCGGTGGCAGCGAGCTACGCCTTAGGATGCAAGCCGAACCCAATGATAATATTTACCAGGAAACACTACTTCTACCCTGATCTGCCAAAGAACTATCAGATAACAGAGTTCGAGGGTGCTCATGGAGCACCAGTATGCAGAAACGGCATATTCAGGTATCTAGATCCTAATACATGGGAGTGGAAAAAAGTCAGGATAAGGAGGATAAATCTAGAAGAAGACCCAGGCCGTAGCACATATGACAAGGGAGGAATTACAAGAAGCCCCTATGTACGAGTAGACTATAATAGAAGCGGTGTTCCACTCCTCGAGATAGTAACTGAGCCTGACCTCAGAAGCCCTAGGGAGGCCAGAGCACTCGTCGAATACCTACTCCTCACACTCGAGTATATGGGTATAATGAACCCGAGGCTGGAAGGAGCCTTCAGGGTTGACTCAAACATTAGCATAGGTGGAGGAGAGAGGGTAGAGGTAAAGAATATTGGGAGCACGCTCGACGTAGAGAGAGCTATCAAGTACGAAATACTTCGCCAGTCCAAGATCGTCGAGACAGGAGGAGTAATCGCTCGTGAGACAAGGCACTGGGACAGCATAAAGGGCATAACAGTACCGCTACGGCGTAAAGAAGAGGAAGAAGAATACCTCTACTTCCCCGATCCCGATCTCCCACCGGTACCCATAACTTCCCAAATCAAGAGGAAGGCGGCCAATCTACTCAGGCTTACTCCAGCTGACGTATACAGGGAAATCACGGGATACGGTGTCAAGCGAGAAATAGCCTGGAGCATAACGCTCGTACCTGCACTAGCAAAACTATATTTGAGAGCGGTAAGCTTGGCCAAGGACAAAGTACTGACAGCGAAGCTAGTCGGAGTAGATCTAAAAGGGGAACTCAAGGAGAAAGGAATAGAGTATCCAGACGAGAACCTATTGCCAAAGCCAGAGACAATTGCACAACTAGTCAATATGGTGGTCGACAAGGAGCTCCCATATGACACCGTGAAAGGGATCGTAATACCCCGGATAGTAGACAATCCACGGGCAAATCTAGACGAGGTAGTTCCTAAAAAGGCATCGATCTCCGAGGACCTCATTATAAGAATACTGAAGGAACACAGTAGGGCGGTATGTGATTATTTCCAGGGTAAAAGAAAAGCGCTAAACTACCTTGTCGGCATCGTTATAAGGACGCTGGGCAAGGTAGCAGTAGATCCAAGAGAGCTAAGGAACATAATAGAAAAAATTATACTGGACAATAGAGAGTACTTCTGTGAATCTGATAACATGACGGGACCATAAATAACATAAAATAAGGTGAGCATAGACCTAGTTTAGCCTATAGATCAACGCCTCCAACGTTATCCATCTACTATATTTGATTTATTCATATAGGTGTATTCGATTAAATAGTGAAGAAATCGTCTATGTTCTTCCTGGAACTATCTTTTTACATCCATACAATAGTACTCCTATTACTGAGAGACGGGGTGTACGAGTCATATATTTCCTGTAGTCGCGGTTCCATTTTAGATGATATTCTTCTACTATGGTCGCGCCATATATCCATAATAGTAGGATCCAAAAGCTGAACAGTATCCAAGGAAGAGTCAGTCCTAGTCCAAAGTATATAGTGATGCTTGCCGAGTATACGGGATGTCTAGTGACCCCGTAGGGGCCCTCAACATATATTGTTTTGGGAGGACTAGGTTTCCGACGGATAAAATTGATAAAAGCCTGCTTTCCTCCGCAAAAGAAGGGATTAGCTCCTCCCTGTAGAACTATCGCGTCACGTATCATTACAGCTCCTGACAATACCATACATATGGTTAAGGGCACTACATACGGAATATATAGTGAGTTATCTACTATCTTTAAGGATAGAGCCCAACCGGCTATAGTAATAGAAGCAAATCCCAGCATCAGGAAGAGTATAATTATCCGGTGATCACATTTCATCATAACGATATCTACCGATTACAAATGTATCTTCAGGACAGACATATTGTAATCTAATACATATAATCAAAAATATCTCGATAAACTATAAGATCCGTCAATTAACCTAGTATGATACAAAGAAGGTGACAATATATTGGAACAGGATATTGAAAAACTTCCCAAAAAACTAAGAGAAAACCTTGAGCCCGGCGAGACAGTCATCTTCTACACGAAGAAGATGCCTAGTTTAGAAAAGCCGAAATGGCTTGTAGTAACAGATAGAAGGATAATTTACTTCGATGAGAAGATCCTAGGCAGATATGATATGATTAGTATCCCCTACGAGAAAGTTGAAAAGATATATTTTGTGAAGGGGATAGCCTCAACAGATTTCCAGATTGAGCTAGAGACGGGTGAAAAAATCAAAATAGGTTGGATGAAGAAGGATAAAGGAATAAAAGTAATGGAAGCCATAAAGCAGGCTATAACAAGTATAGCGATAGAGCCGCCAACAATGATCAAGAAGAAGAGCCTTACAAAGGAGGAATTCATGCTGGTCAAGCCCAAGGAATCAGTAGTAAGAGGAGCTGCAGTAACTAAGCCTATTCAAGCACGGTCCGCCGCGATGAAGAAGGACCCATATGAGGAGCTCGTCAAGCTGAAAAAACTACTAGATGAAGGAGTCATATCACAAGAAGAATACGGGCGTCTAAGGGAGAAGCTTCTAAAAGAGATGGGTCTCGGTGAAGAATAGAGGTGTGGCATGATGGGCTTGTCTCCTCTTCCACAAGGCTATAGGTTCTATTATACGCTTCATCCTAGGCCCACAGTACTGCTCGCGACAAGATGTCCAAACGGAAGAGTGAACCTTATGCCTGCGTCTTGGAACATGCCTGTCTCGGAGGAGCCTCCCACGATTGCAGTCGCTATTGATAAAGAATCTTATACTTTTGAATGCCTCGAGTATCATCCAGAGGCCACAATAAATATACCCTCGTCACAGCACTTGGACCTTGTCTATGCTCTTGGATCTGTTAGTGGCAGGAGTATTGATAAGGTTAATAGATATGGTATCCAGCTAGAAGAATCACTTAGAATTAGTGTTCCCCGATGGAAAGACGCTATAGCAAGTATAGAGGCGAAGGTCTATGAGAAATTGGATGTGGGAGAAGTGGGACTATACGTGTTTGAGGTCGTCGGTGTTTACGTAGACTTAGATCTTTATACTAGGTGGGGATGGGATTTTAGAAAGACAAATCTACTTCTACATGGAGCGGGAAGAAGCTTCTATCTAGTGGGAAAGTGGCTTAGAGCCAAGAAAAATAGGGATCCAACACAAGTGTATTAGCCTGAGGCGGGAACGGCTGCCATATCTACTTGTGCCCCGCTTATTCCGCCTAGGGACCCAATGGATATTGTTACTCGTATGTTATAGTCTGATCCATATTGCCAGGCGCCTATTGAGAGGACGTTGTATTGTGTCTCAACGTATTCGATAGTCCAGTTAGAGTATGTGAGATATGCGGTTATATGATCGGAGATTGTTTGAAGGTCTATTTGGGCAAGGTTGCTTATGACTAGTGTGAAACTATATGTCTCCTGTGTACCACTATATGTGTTTGCACATGTGATGTTGTCTGCTCCAAACGTATCGGCTAAGGCCATTCCTATTGTTAGATAAGCGTTCTCGAGAATAGTGCTAGGAGAGGGAGTGCATCCTAGATCTCCATTAAACTCCGTTGTGGTAGTCGTTGTCTCCTCCGTTGTGGTGGTGCTTGCTGGCGGGCTTGCCGTAGTCTCTTCGCCGGGTCCTGTCATGCAGGGCAGGGTGGATTCTTCGCTGAGTCTTGACCCTTGCCAGTCTCCCTGGTCTGTTCTCCCTACTATGTGCCAGGAGCCGGAGGCCGAGTCGCCATCTATAGTTCCCGTGAATATCAGTTGTAGAACACCGGATGTCCCGAGAGTTATCTGGTTTCCTTCTAGCGTTATTGATATTGGTACCCAGGCGTTTATTTCATATGGTCCTGTAGTGGTTAAACACCCAATATAGTGTCCCGGGCTAGATTCTTTTATTACCCATTTCCAGGTTCCAGACCCGTAGGGGCTAGTGTACGTGCCCTGCCAAGTACCCTCTATGTAGACGCCACCTTCTCCACTATATGCCGTTGTTGTAGTCGTAGGCGGTGCAGAGGTCTCAGTATTGGATTGAACGTTATCGCCCCCACTTGGTGCTCCACCAATGAATACAACAGCGGCTATTCCTCCGACCGCTAATAAAGCGATAATAGCCAATAGTTTTGGATCCAATTATATTCACCTACGTGTTTTACTCTGAGGGGTCTTGAAGCCAAATAGGAGAGACTTGTATCCTCTGGGTTTTCCCTCTCTCCTATAAGGCTTCTAGGGTATAGGTATTCCAGAATAATTACAGTCGAACGGAACTATAAAAAATATAGCTTTAATAGTATTATGAACATATATTTCGATACAAGGAACGTACCTTACCACTAGTACTAATTCTAATCTATACGCCGTTTGTGATAAGAAAATAACTTTAGAAGCAATTATTATATGAAAATACCTATAATTGAATATTAAATAGAAACTCGTCGAACATAATAGGTTGGTAGTAGTGGTATGGCCTGAGTGGTATAGTAGGACTCTAATAGAATTTATAGTTGTAGATAACTTAGCAAGTATTATACACGTTGTAGCCGCAATGGTATTTACTGTATTAGCGTGTCACAGAAGGATATTCTGGGCCTACTTTTTCTATCAACTTGTAACAACAGTTGCTAAAACTATCGCGTTCCCAGAACATACATTAGCGGACTGGTCATGGGACCTGGGAGGAGACACATTTGAATTCTTAATAGGAATAGGACTAGCCGAAGTACTAGGTTTAACTGGATCAATAAAGCCCGCTGGAATAGTAGAAAAAGCATGTACTAGGAAAGGAGTACTGATAGGACTTGCCATATTGTTCATCATATGGCTCATAGCATTCATACACGCTCTATTATACAGCTAGGACTCAAATTTGCCAAACTCTATCGAACGAGAGATTTAAGTCTTTTCTTCATAAAGACAGGTGCCATGACATGAATCTTTATATGGGATCCGGATAGAATTATAACTATACGGTGACATTTTGTCAGATTATTACAAACTAACCCCATTAATAGTTTTATTAATAATATTGTTTTATGCCATAAATTTTATTGGAACATCAGCTGGAGGACAAATAGAGGTATCAAGTGAAGAAGAGTTAATAGAGTTATTAAAAGCACGCTACCAGAACGCCACCGAATATCAATTATATCTGAGTGGTAGAACAATAGTAACACCAGTAGAACAGGTACCATTTTTAGTAGGAAAGGATCCATCCGAGATATGTATTTTAGCGTATACAAATGGAGAATGGAGAGAACTTCCATTTACTTTAACCAATGGGGAGGAGATTAGGGTTCAAAGAGGAAATAGGGTGTATGTAGTACGCCATGTTCCCGAGAATATAACTAATGACACCATGCTACTGATTCAGATGCCCACCGACAAACCAGAATATATTGATCCGCTGAAGAGTGTTCCGCCACAGGCGCGGGGCGCAAAAGAGTGGTACTGGATCGGTATTGGAACTATTGAGACATCTGAAACTTATCCAATATTAGTTGCTATGGATTCGCCTCAGATAAGAGAAATGTGCGGTACAACGGCCAAGCTATACGCTGAATCCCTAGGGTTTGCTGGAGAGCTAAAGGGAGATGGTGTTCCATGGATAATACAAAGGGCCATATTTGATAAAAATATTAAGATCACGATCGAGGGTTTAAAAGATATACTAAAGCCCAAGCTCGGAATGGTAAACATAGATATCAATGTGAACTATGGTCCTCCTAGAAATATATTACCAGATGGTGGAGGCGGAGGAGAACCGGGCTCAAGATATATAGTCATGACTACTGTACCAAAGCAAATAGTTTCATCAAATGGCTATACGGTTCCACAAGATGTCTTATTTGAGTTATCTGATGGCGAAGAAAAATACTATAGTTTAAAGATAAACTCACCGTATTATACTAAAATAAATGAACAAGACTTATCCGTTTCTAAACTAGTAATAGTTGTATATGGCAAAATTAATGACCCCAATGCTTTCGGTTCAGCAACAGTAGATATAGTATTATATCCAGGGACACAATACCAGCAAGTGAAGACTACAACTATATGGACGGTGTTCGGATACGGAGAATATGGAATACTTATATTTACTCCTCCATCCACTAGTCCATACGAGTTCCCACTTAATCCTCCTGGAGAAATACCCTTTAAAATAAGGTTATCAACTGATTCAAACATGGAATGGTCTATATCTTTGAAAATCAATGTAATAATGAAGCTGGATAACTATAGTGAATACCTTAACCAGGACATCGAAGGAAGTTTCAAGTATCAGTTCGCCGACTGTGCACAAGAACCCTGTAGTAATATAGAATACCAGTATCCAGTAAAGATTGTACTACCGGCTGGATCCAGTGAAAGCAATATTACTCTACACCTGGGAACTCCTGTAGACATAGCAATCGTTGAGAGTATTCCATCTTATTATGATAACATAGAATTAGGAATACTATACAAAGTAAAGGTACCACCAGGATATCCAGGGGGATCAATTTATACGGAGCTTGCCGGTTTAAATAGCTGTACCCATAGTTTATCGGCGAACCCAGGATCAAACTACGATGTCGTCGAGGTATATTGTACTTACATAGTTGGTAAAAACGAGTTACTCGATTTCTTCGTTAAGCCCTATGGACTACTTTCCATTAAAATAACGTCAACCTCCAGCAATCACCCGTTTCTAGTATTCGATATATATCCATCATCTGATGAGATAGAGCTAGTAAACCTTCCATATATCAAGATACCATATTCTAGCTCCGAGTACTTTGTAACGCCAGTCGTGGGATTCAACATAGTTAATGACAACTACCTAGCAAAGCCGATAATACGAGAGATACATGAGGTAAATAAGCATGGAGTGCTGAATAATTTGAATAGATGGCTCGATATAAGGTGGACACTAGGGTCACATACCTATATGCTGATTAACTTCGCCATAAGCCCAACAGACGCCTTTAACGATAACAATACTTATGACGCAGGAAATATCGAATCCTTTGCCTTAAATGTATCGTGGATGGGTAAAGGCTCCTGTGTTGACCCGATGATAGAAGTAAAAGCGGTAGTTGCGGGAAGCAACTCGTATGGAGACGTGGACTGGGACGAGTTATTTAACTGGGTGAACACTATATCATCATGGCTCAATACTAAGAATAGGATTATTGGAATACTGTCTAGGAGTCTTAGCGTCGTGAACTTAGTTCTGGACTACAAGGATTTAACAGAGATAACAGTTGGAGAAGGATGTACTGGTAGTGGTGTTCCTGGAGGGAGAGCCCAGGCCTACGTGAGAGTTTCTGGAGATGAGGCGGGATGGAGTCCTAGCGAGATAGAGGATAGCGTTGACGTCTATATAAACAACTATGTGTTTGACGAGTCCCTTTGTGTAGTGGTTGATTCCTTCTCACTGTATATCGAGACAGAAGCGGGATATGTGTCCTATGATAATGAACATGTAGGAATAAAGTTCTGCTCGCTTGGTTCCCTCTACGGTGAATCCAGTTGATCAGATTAGAGAAACACTCCATATATTTCCTGGTAGTAGTGGTCCTCTCACAGTTCTTCGTAGTTCCTGTCGTTACTGTTCATGATGTCGGTAGGATTATGGGATATCTTTTGGCGTTGA
>CAYROE010000047.1:0-9300 GCA_964425855.1 uncultured Desulfurococcales archaeon
ACTACAATCGGAGCAGGTGTGTCTAGCTCAGGCATGGAGCGGAGACGTACTAGTAGTACAAGAGGAAAACCCCAATGTCCAGTTCATCAATCCAAAGGATGGAGCCCTCTACTGGGTGGACTATATAGTGGTACCCAAGAACTCGGCGCACCCAGATCTAGCTTATGCGTTCATAAACTACTTACTTCGACCAGACGTCGCAGCTAAGAATGTAAAGTATGTATGGTATGCTAGCGCGGTTAAGAAAGACCTCCTTTTACAGTACGCTGAGGAAACCAATGACTCCGAGCTACTATCAATACTGGAGAATCCACTAGTATATCCGCCAGGCGACACTAACCTTGTTCCCAGCCCTGTATTAACCGAAGAAATGAGTCAACAAGTAGAGACAATAAGACTCCATGTGCTAGGAGGATAATGAAGCCTGTTTTCCCTATAAAACACTTTATAACACTGTTTGTATACATTTCTTGTCATATCCGTTAAATAAAACGATTTATAAATGTTATCATATTTATCAATTTACACTACCAAAAATATGCTGTGCCAGGTAATATACAGGATATAAATGGATGATTAGACATGAAAGAGTTAACTAGGAAAACAATTTTCATAGTATTAATTATATTGACGATATTGGGATTGGTCTTAGCCCTTCAATCGTTCAAAATCTACAAAACCGGCAAAGGATACTGTCCAGGGACACATGAAGAAACAGTATTTCCTGGAACAATACTTCCAGAAGAACAAGAAAATACCGGAGCCTTACCTCTGATTGAGACAGGTGGGGAAACTTCTAGTTGTGTTTACCTATATAGTAGGCCGGAATCAAGAATTGCTGGATTACATCTTTCAGAGCTTGCACCAATCTACTTCTCTACTCTTCTAGTGGTACTTATGACCTTTTACTTCAAAAATAATAGGGTTCTAAAAGTCGCACTAGGAATATTATATATTGTGGGCCTGCTAGCGGTTCCTTATTTAGTCTACCTGGAGATGAAGCTAGACGTTATTTGCTTCTATTGCACAATTATGCACCTTGTGATAATTATATTAAATATAATTTATATCTATGGTTTGAGGAACAATACAGTATGAAGCTTGGTATCGGGATAATGAAAAACTTACAAAACTTTTACAAGGTATATCTATTAATAAGCCATATACTCACTCGGTTCCACGTATACTACATAGACATTACTATTGATTATTAATCATCTACTGAGCCGTTTCCTATATAGTAAAATTGCACGTAT
The DNA here is from genome assembly GCA_964425855.1 of uncultured Desulfurococcales archaeon. Lineage (GTDB taxonomy): Archaea > Thermoproteota > Thermoprotei_A > Sulfolobales > Acidilobaceae > S143-63. The sequence goes on from CAYROE010000047.1 coordinate 1,257, forward strand.
AGCATACTTATCCGCATGTTTCTCGGTTCCTCTATGCTTACCAAGCCTACTCCTAATGTGATGATAAAACTCATGCAGTACCACGAAGGGATCCATGTATTCCCTGCTTGACCTGAGATAGATAGTATTCTTAGACCCCACATAACAACCCAATGCATTCAGGCATCTCTTAGGTAAACCTATCTTTAATCTCGGAGGCCTAACTCCATAGAAATCGGAGAGGAATCTTAGGGCTTCTTCAGCTTTGCCATCAAGTATGAGTCCTACCGCGGTTACTAGTGCCTCGTCTTCGTCGAGCGGTTCATAATCCAACTATTTGCCACCATTATACTTGATTATTTTTAAAATGCTTAAGCCTAATAAAATGGTTGCAAGCATTATCATTGTTAGTCCAGGTTCTATCAGAACTTTTACCCAGATATTATCATAGGGATTGGTTGGATATGGACCATTCCTGAATATGTATAGGTTGAATCCTAGACCTGATAATGCGAGGCCAATTACTGAGAGCAATGCTATGATGCGGCCAACCCTGCTGGTAGGCCATATCGTCGATGATAATACCTGTATAGCGATACCCCAGAATAATAAGAGTAGATGCCAGTGACCTACGTTGTATGCTAGTTCTACGTAGTCCCATGAAGGGTCACGAAACGCTGGGTTGATAAACATGGAGGATTCTCTTAGACTAGCGGCAATAATGGCTCCTGGAACCGCTACGAATAGCCACACTTGTATGATTCCAGAGAGAAACACCGCGTCATAGAATCCTCTCCTTTTCCAAGTGTTATAGAGGCCTATGAATCCGAGCGCCGTTATGAGTAGTAGACTGGCAGGCGTGATTACCATATGTACGATTCCGCCGAATACTGGTAGTAGATAGCTACTGGTTGCTGCGATGCCTAGTGATAACGCTGATAAGTCTACAAGTCTCCTCGTCGTCTTATTGTGTGAGAGATCTAGTCCTTCGATTAGGAGTGCAGCAGTAAGACCGAGTGCTGAGAGTAGCATTCCATGTTCGTGGCCTGCCCTCATTCTCCATAGTAGGTTGTTCTCGGCTATGTCCGGGTTGATTCTTGATGCTATTACGGCTGATATGTATTCCCTTGAGAGTTCGGGCTCCATATAGTATGATCCTAGTAGAGCTCCGAGGACTCCGCCTACTAAGAGCATAAGTGATGATATCAATAGTAGACTGTTCGTGCTGATTTTGGTGAATATGTTCTGTGACAGTAGTAGGAGTCCGGTTACAAACATTATTGAGAGGCCGAAGAGGAAGAGGCCGTGGAATATTGGTGTCTGGGAGACATATCCATACAAGAGTGCTGCCGTCATAGTTGCTAGGCCTCCGATTAGTGCTAATTCTAGTACAGTGTCTGGTTTTTTCTTGGATATGATATAGTACAGGATAACTGATACTGTTATGAAACCGATGAATACTCCGTGATAGTAGTGGACTGTTCTGAGGTGAAAGAGATCATAGTTGTCTGGTATTAGTACATAGCCTTCTGGAGTCATTCTGGTTGCTTGCAGGTTATTGATTCCCAGTAATTGGCGGAGTGCCTCGAATGGAGGAGAATAGACTACTCCTATAAGTAGGTAGATTGATAATGCTATGAACATTATTATTGCGTAATGGTTTATCTTCTTGTCCATATTAGTTTCCCGATGTATCTATAATGATGATAATGGTTGAATATGTTCTTTGCTGTGATTACTATTACATTATTTTATAGTATGATTCTATAAGTTGATAGGTGCAATTTCAATTCTGATACAATAAAACCTAATGAGGATAATGATAAAGGATAATGGTGTGGGAAAATATAATTCTCTGATTTATGTTTTATTTTTTATTTTGGGAAGAAGTCTTCTTCGAAATACTCGTTCTCTCCTCTCTGATTCCTCTCTCTACGCTCTTTCTCTATTCTGCGGAGCTCTACTCTCCTTATCTTTCCACTTATAGTTTTAGGTAGTTCGTCGACGAATTCTATTATTCTAGGTCTCTTGTATGGAGCCATATTCTTCCTTGCGAATTCGAATATGTCCTTGGCTAGATCGGGACTTGGCTTGTATCCTGGCTTTAATAGTATGAATGCCTTGGGAACAGTCCATTTTATCGGGTGTGGACTCGGTACGACGGCTACTTCGGCTACTGCCGGGTGTTTGATCAGTTCGCTTTCCACTTCGAATGGGCTTATACGATAGTCGCTACTCTTGAACACATCGTCTGCTCTGCCAATAAAGTATAGGTAGCCTTCTTTATCCATCATTGCGACGTCTCCTGTCCAGTAGAGTCCGTTCCTAAATACTTGTTCGTTCTTAACGGGATTATCATAGCCTTTCATGAGTCCTAGAGGTCTCTCTGGCTCTATCCTTATTGCTATTTGTCCATCCTCTCCTATAGGAACGGGATTACCTTCTGGATCCACGAGTACTATATTGTAGCCTGGTGCTGGTTTACCCATTGATCCTGGCTTTACTTCCATTCCAGGGAAGAAGCCTATTTGCAGGGTTGTCTCTGTTTGGCCATAGCCTTCGCGTATTGTTACTCCTGTCTCTTCCCTTACCTTGTCTATGACCTTTGGGTTAAGGGGTTCGCCTGCGCTTACTGCTTGCTTGAGGTTGTCGAAGTTGTATTTTGACATGTCTTGTAGAATGAACATTCTCCATACTGTGGGCGGAGCGCAGAGTGTGTTGACACTGTACTCGGTTATGAATTTTAGTACTTTTAGAGGCTCAAATCTCTCGTATGCATAGACCATGCTTGTTGCCCCGCTGTTGAATGCTGTAAAGAATGTGCTCCAGGCCCACTTTGCCCAGCCGGGACTGCTGATATTATAGTGTCTATCTCCCTCGCGGGCTCCTACCCAATATACTGTTGTGAGGTGTCCTGCCGGATAGCTTGCATGCGTGTGGAATACCATCTTTGGCTTCGCTGTTGTACCACTGGTAAAGTATATGAGCGCAATATCATCGGATCGTGTTTTTATCTTGTTATATACTGCGGAGCCCTCACTCATTATATCTCTTACATGTATCCATCCTGTAGGGAGCTCGTCGTCCACACCTATGAAGTCCCGTACTCCCAGTTCTACAAGCTTGTCTCGCACCATGTTGATTTTCTTATATGAGCGTTTGTCACCTATGACTGCTTTTATCTCTGCTCTTTTTACTCGGTCGAGTACATCGTCTGGTGTTAGGAGGATTGTCGCTGGCACAGCCGGCATTCCTCTCTTTAGGAGTGCAAGAAATATGGTGTATAGTTCTGGTACGTTTCCTGTCATCACGAGTACTGTGTCTCCTTTCTCGTATCCTCTAGCCTCCAGTCCCGTTGCTAACTTGTTCGAGTCCTCTCGTAGCCTATGATAAGATATTTCGAGTTTATCTCTAGATTCTAGGAGCAGGTCGTCTACCCATATTACTGCTGGCCAAGTAGCTCTATCAGCCATGTATCCGTCGAAGTATTGGACTGCCCAGTTCCATTCGCCTAGATTGGGCCACTTGAATTCTTTTCTCGCGATTTCATATGGAGGATAACTTGTGACAAGCTCTCTTACAGAAAGAAACGACTCGAGACTTTCTCCAGGAGACCTGACTTCGGACATTAGGGATCACCAGGCAGGATTTCTTGGGAAATATCATGATCGGGTCGGTGCCCTATCTAGATAGGATATTATAATATTAAATAATGTATATAAAAATTGAACAATAAAGAATATGTATCATATCCACATACAATATTGGCATTATTTAAGGACACACTATGTTCAATAATATTAAAGACTCGTATCATTGAAGGGAAAAATCTATACTTTTAATCATAGATTAGTCTTTATACCTGTTTCTTCTTCAACCTCCTTGAATCCATCCATTAGATACTTGTACAAGTCCTTATCCAGGCTAAGTAACAGAGCTAAAAACTCGCCGACATGTTCCTTCTCTTCATTTGCCACTGCTAGGAATATCTTTTTGACATTCTCATCTTCGATGTGTGAAGCGAGTTGCTCATAGAAGTTAATAGCGTCTAGTTCGGCGATAATAGCCCATCTAAGCGCCTGGAGTACACCCTTTTCATCCAGCATGAGTTCCTTCTTGGATAGATAGTCCAGAGGATTACCGGCTAGCACTTTTCTCACCTCATTATTCATAAATAATATCCATTTCTGTAAAGTATATTAAGAGGATATTATAATTTAGGAATTTATATTAGAAAATCTTCGTCGGTACCAGATCTGAATCGTCATAACCTAATTATTGGCTCGGAGGAGGCTCATATCGTCACCCGAGTATATTATTAATAGCCCATACTTACTAATAATATGCTAGATAACGACATGTAGCCATGATACTCGCCCTAATTATGGATGGTGTATGATTAATGGCTATTGTAGTGGGAGACGAGAATCCGCCCGAAATGGTTTATGATAGAGCTACAGTTACATGGACTATTATCTTATTGAATATCGCGGTATTTTTCATAGGAGTATCAGCCCCATGGCTACTTGTTCCGGGTGCTAGGAGCTATGAAGAGGTCATATTAAAGCTCGGAATGATTCCTGGCCTTGTAATACAGGGTAAAGCCCTCTATACTTTGATCACTAGTATGTTTCTGCATGCGGGTCTCGCACACTTGTTCGGAAACATGATATTCCTATTCGTTTTTGGCGACAATATTGAGTTCGTAATGAGTAAAAGGAGATACCTGCTCTTCTACCTATTATCTGGCCTCTGGGCTCATGCATTCTATATAATGAGCTTGCTTCTAACACCTGAATCAGTGATAATTAGAGTAATACAGGAGACAGGCATAAACCCATGGTTCATCCCCGCGGTGGGAGCAAGCGGAGCTATATCCGGTGTACTCGGAGCATACGCTCTGTTATTCCCCTATAATGAGATAAGGCTAGTTTCATTCATAGGATTCGTACCAATACCACTACGCTTACCCGCAATAGTCTTCATAGGGATATGGTTCCTTTACCAGCTCATATGGGGGTTCGCAACAATGTTCACAGGACTACAGGCAGGCATAGCGTTCTGGGCACACATTGGAGGCTTCATAGGCGGACTACTCATGACACCATTCTTCGTACACAGGAAAAGACTGGAGTTTCTTAGAAGGAGATATTTCTAAGAAAAAGAATATAAGGAAAATAATACGACCTCCTCTCCGTCTTTTCATCCTAATACATTATGGTCCAAACTCTGAACTCTCCCCGCTGAGTGAAGCCTGTCGCATTATCCTTATTCGATCCTCTCCAGCAACAGCTGATAACTTGTTAAAACCTATAATAACCAATACTAATCCAGCTATGATAAGTAGTGATCCTATGCTCTGGTGAGCCAGTACTCCCAGTAGTGAGAGAATAGCTCCTATTAATAGCAGGTTACCTGGCTCCTCGTAATCATCGCCAAACTTCTTCAACTCCAATGCGAATAGTATTAGACCTATGTCCCATAGAAGCGCGGCTAAGCCTACAAGGATAACGCCTACTCCTATGATGAGTAGAATAGCTCCTATGAGGCCAAGGATAGCAGAGTAGTATAATATTGTTATTGACGTGCTTAGAGATCTCGCCATAGTACTGTTATCGGTCTCGCTAGTATTCTTCATATCTTTTGTACTGGTGTATAAGATGTAGGATCCATAGATCAAGAATATCATTGAGGCAATTAATCCTATGAGTAATGAGCCTAGCATGGTAAAAATTGCCCCTTCAGGAGAACCCATAAAGCCACTAGTGATAAAGGTAACTCCTGCTACTAGGAACAATGTAGCGAAAAGTACCACTACTCCCACTTTCATTACAATATTTGCCCTAACTATATTTTTGGAATTCTTCTCTAAAGATTCGAGTATATCCTTTGACTTGAGACGAACATCGTTTTCCATAATATAGCACCTCTTCGACTCCATACTAGTCCTATTTTTCTTCAATCTTATAACAGAGGAGTCCACTAATAATATACTGTGTACTTGTGGTATATAATTTCAACTCTCCCAACGATGTTTCTATTGGAGACTGGTCCTATAATTTAATTAATATAACAATGTGTTTAGACAGCTAAAAATAAGTATTATTGCGAGATACTATGATATGTAGCTAGATTTAATATTTTTATATATTATTTAAATAAGTTATTTTGCCAACATAATTACTATTTTAGCTCGAAAATTAATACCGCCTCTATATGAGCGCCCAAAACAATAAACATCGCTCCCATGACTATCATCAATAGCCTCAAAGACCTGTTATCTAGCGCAGATGCAAGGATGCCAACTATATATCCTCCTAGTTCAAAGACGCCGAACATCTTGGATATGCTAACATTCAAGACGAGTAACAGATAGTCGAGACTCAACGGATACCCGAATAATCTCAAGGAGTTTAGGATAAGCCCAAATAATATTATAGGCGATAATAGAACGCCGAATATTATTCTTGCTTTCTGAGATTGTAGAATACTTTTCCATACCCTGCAATCTGGTAGGTTTATAACTCTACATCTTTGATAGGAAACCCACGAACCTTTATAGTATATAATATATAATGCGTAGTATAATAAGGTAAATGTTAGTAAATTATGTAAGGATATTATGAGCCAGAGTTTCCCTATCTCTCCGTAATATACAGTGCAGTCAAGTACCGGCAGTAGTATTCTTCGCTGAAATAACATGATAATAATAACTAAGACTAAGAATAGTACAAGATCCCTAGAGATCTTTACTAAATATTTAGTCTCTTCTCGGACGGCTTCGTACACTTTAGACCATATCAATAACTAAGCACCGTAATTATCTTCTGCTTGAAAGCTTGTAAAAAGGGGGCTTATTATAGTGCTCGGCAAATATTTAAGACAAGCTACTAAAAATAGTCAAAATGAAGTGGGCTAAAAGAGGCGGTGATCAGAATTATCTCGTATCGAAGGTAAGAAGCTAGGATTCTGGGAAGTATTCTCTATTGGAGTTGGAGGAATGATAGGAGGTGGAATATTCGCGGTTCTCGGCCTAAGCCTGGAGCTAGCCGATGGTGCTGCGCCAATCGCTTTTGCACTCGCAGGACTCATAGCGCTCCTATCATCTTATAGTTATGCTAAGCTGAGTAGTAGATATCCTAGCGAGGGGGGCACGATAGAGTTCCTTGTCCAGGCCTATGGAGATGGTATTCTTAGCGGCGGCCTTAACATAATGCTATTGGCAAGCTATATAGTGATGATAGCGTTATATGCTCATGCATTCGCCAGCTATGGTGCGAGTATCTTGTCGTCATACTATCACATTGCATATATTGTACTCGTGGTATTCGTCGTATCATCCCTCACGATCGTAAACATGCTAGGTGCTAAGACGAGTGGAAGAGTCGAGTTAGCACTAGTATCATTTAAGCTAGGAGTACTACTCTTCGTGTCAATGGTCTCATTGGGGCTGGTAGACTGGGCAAGGCTAGCGCCGTCAAATTATCCTCCGATTACAAGTATTATTGCTGGAGGCATGATAATCTTCTTAGCGTATGAGGGATTCGAGCTCGTAGCAAATACCGCAATGGACGTCGAGAACACAAGTGTCCTGAGGAGAGCCCTATACTCTAGCGTTATCGTAGTTATTCTAGTGTACATACTTATAGCCGTTGTAGCCGCTGGAGGACTCTCCCTTGAAGAGGTCCAAAAGGCAAGAGACTACGCCCTCGCAGTACTAGTGAAGCCAGTTCTAGGTATAGCAGGCTTCGCATTAGTCGTAGCAGCAGCGTTAGCTAGTACAGGCTCTGCAATAAACGCAACCCTATACGGGACTGCACGAATGTCATACATGGTGACCAAGTATGGCCAGGCACCACGTGTACTAGGCAGAAAAGTATGGAGAGGAGCGTACGAGGGACTGGTAATTATTAGTGTCTTGAGCCTTGCATTAGCGCTTGGGGCGAGCCTCGAGGCTATAAGTGCAGCTGGTAGCGGAGGATTTCTAATAATATTCGCCATGGTGAACTTCGCGGCCTTCAGGCTGAGAAAACAGACAGGGTCAAACCCGGCTATAACGCTCATA
>CAYROE010000048.1:0-9138 GCA_964425855.1 uncultured Desulfurococcales archaeon
AGAAACTAGACATACTCTTCTATATTAAAGAGGTATACAAGAAAGCGCCAGAAATGATATACAAGAGAAAACTACGAGCCCTAAGAGACGAAATAACACGAATATTCAGCGGGTTCGGACTAGACTACGTAGATGTCGAAATAATAGACACACCGCAAGGAGTAGAATTCCTCCTAAGGAACAGGGACGGAATAGCCTCAACACCAGAAATGCTAAGCGGGGGAGAAAAAACAGCCTTCGCACTCGCTCTCATACTAGCACTAAACAGAGTCCTCACAGGAAACATAGGATTCCTAGTACTAGACGAGCCGACAAGAAACCTCGACGAAGAACGAAGAAAGATGCTAGTAGAAGTCCTACGAAACATAAAGTCCGAGCTTGGAATAGTAAAACAACTAGTAATAGTAACGCATGACGACGATCTAAGAGACGCTGCAGACGAGGTCTGCACAGTCTCCAAGGATAGAGGATACAGCATAGTAAGGTGTGGAGAAGGAGGCATGGGAATATGACGAATAGGAAAATACCCAAGACCCTTATAGAGGCAGCCCATATAAAACGAGGAGTAATCGAGCGCCTAGCACTAGCCTACTATAAGTCCACAATTGAAGAACTAATAAGAGAAAAACTAGACAAAGCACGCAGCAGCATGATTAAGCTGGAGGACTTGGACTTCTCCGAGAACCCAGTATATATATCGCATGCGGCCGAGGATGGGGGTAGCTCGATAATCGACATGGAGGCTTTCACTATCTACGCTGTACAAGCCTGGTCGGGCTCCTGGATCCCGTCAACCAACGGATACAAGATTCTCAAAGAAGATAGAATTGCCGATATCGGAGTAGTATATCCTTCCGGTAGAGAAGAGGAAAGAGTAAGAATATACAGGGAGACTCTAGAGGCCTGGATAACAAGGAAAACAATAGAAGAACTAAGACAAGGATATCTATTATGGGACGGAAGTATCTCGACTCTACTAGCTGGGAGGAGACCCTGGACTGAAACAGAGTGGAGAGCCCGAAAGGCAAGGCAAAAAGCAGAGCAAAAGCTCGGTATGAGCCTAGAACAAATCCTTGACTGGATAAATACTCTACAGTCCGGGCACCCCCTATCTATTCTCGAGGAGCTAGCCGATCTCAGCCTCGACGCGGACGACACCATGTGGGTCGCATTTATAGAATGGCTCGGTAAGCTAATAGCAGTACGTAGACTCCTAGATATAGCATTCAAAAACAGGATAACCCCCATATTCGTGACGAAGACGACCCGGAGCAAGAGCCTTATCGGTGGAGCATTCCCGGACATCTACTATCTCAGGAGAGCTGAGCCATACAAGCCCTTCCTTACAAGGGCCTTGGTTAGACTGGGAGCAGTCGAAGCAGGTGACGGGGTAAGCAAAGAATTCTTCCCAGAGCCCCTTGGAGACTACTTCCAGCAGCGTCTAACAGTAGTATCATTTTACCTACGTCTACGGGAGGGAGCCCAGATACTCAGGATAGAAGCCGTATATCCAGCCGACGAGCTACCTCCCATAGACACTGGCATGGGCCACGAAGAGGCGCTGAAAATAGTCGAATGGTTTTTATCCCTACCCACGGCGAGAGGATATCCAATTGTCCTCAATATCGCCCATAAACAATCACATGTATCCCGAAGGGATATCCTCCACGCTGTATCAATCCTAGGCTTCAGCCTAGACCGCACGGGGAGGTCGATGCTCGGTGAGTAAATGTCCAGATTATGCATTAGCCGATCCAGCCGGATGGATCATAGGCGAAAGCGATCCACAATCTAGCACTATCCTTTTCCATAACCTGATAACTCCTAGGACAGGAATGTATGTGGTCGCTGAGACCATGGAGGGATGCGTCCTAGGAGTCATTGAAAAAGTACAGTCCGGCAACATATTGTTAGGCGAGAAGACACGGGACGTCGAGGAAATAGAAAGCCTAACAAGCTATCCAGACGTCAGAGACAGGATATACAGGTATGGCTACATACGCTGGATAAGCCTGCTAAGGCCATTAGTCGAGAAAGGACTAGTCCAGAACCCCTCTATGCCCGTAGACCCCATGACCGAAGTATACATAGCGGGAAAGGAAGCCCTAGTCAAGGTATTCAAGAGCGAGTCAAGAAACTGGATAAGGCTCGGTTCACTGACGAGCCAGAGAGACGTCGAGTTCAACATTAACGTGAACAAGCTAACCCGACACCTAGCAATACTGGCGGTAACAGGCGGTGGAAAAAGCAACACGGTATGCGTATTGTCGAACAGGATAGTTGGTGGCCTGGGAGGGACGATGGTAATATTCGATATACATGGTGAATACGCGGCAGCAGAGAAAGATATAGCACCGGGAAGAACACGGGTAAAGGCTCCGAAGATAAACCCCATGGTGCTCAACTTCTCCGAGCTCAGGAGACTAGCAAGGATACCTGAGAAGGCGCATAACCAGGAGAGAATACTTAGAGAGGCCTGGAAAAACCTTATGGAGAAAATATCAAGTGGAGCAGAGCCTGCTGTAGTTAAAGGCAAAAGCTTTATAGAGAGGTTAAAGGGAGAGGCTAGACTAGCCGCCAACAGGACTGGTAATAAGGATAGCTTGCCTGGAGTCCTCAATAGGCTAGATGATATCCTAGATCTCTATGGCGACGTACTTGATGAATCTGTACCGACCGACCTTGACTCCTACATAGAGCCAGGATACCTGAATATAATTGATCTAAGCAGCGTCGATGAATTCGGAGCCGACGCGGTTGTAAGCCACTATCTTAGGAGGCTCCTCGACGAGAGAAAACGGTTAAAGATAACCGGAAAAGGATATCCAGTACCCGTACTTGTGGTCATAGAAGAAGCCCACGTACTAATACCTAGGGACGGATCGACCCTAACCAAGTACTGGGCTGGTAGAATAGCGCGAGAGGGAAGAAAATTCGGAGTAGGGCTAATACTTGTCAGTCAGAGGCCGAAAAACGTCGACCAAGACGTGCTAAGCCAGACAAACAACAAGATAATACTCAGAATAGTAGAGCCAAACGATAAAAGATACGTGCAAGCAGCCAGTGAGCAGATGAGCGAAGATCTTCTCTCACTTCTATCAAGCCTAAACCCAGGCGAAGCAATAGTACTAGGATCAATGACCAAGATACCCGCAATGGTAAAGATTGATCTCTGCCCGGTGAAGACAGGGGGAGTAGACATAGACCTTGTACAAGAGTGGAGCAAATATAAGCCGAAGACGCTAGAAGAGAAAGAAAAAGAAGTACTAGAAGAACTAAGAGACCTATACTAGCAGACCCTGGGGATAGACTTATACATAATATGCCACAACTATACTACTAGGTAACAGGCAAATGCAAAGGAGAACCCTCCTAGCTATAATCATCCTAGCGTTGGTTATCATAACGCCTTCACAGAACGTTACCCACGCCAAGAAGTATCAGCCCCTAGACCTCGAGATAATAGGGGCACAAGTATCAATAAAGCTGGGTGGATTCCACTTCTCTATCCTTAACATAACTAACATACCTTTCAACGCGTCCAACGCAATAATAATAGGGACACCAGAATACATTAAATGCGGCAACCAGATAGTATATGCCCTCAGCATCGTATCCTTCGAAGAAAACAATACGATAAGGGCCTTCACAGAATTATTCACAATAAAATACGACTCCTCAATTCATAACTACAAGGCCCAGACAGTAAAGAGACTAGACTCCCTAATAATAACAGACGTCGCACCAGGAAAAAACAATACCTTGTACATAGCCGGAGTAGACATAACACATCCAGTTATAATCCACGAAGAAGAAATCAACGTAACAGTCGAATCAAACCTACTAGCATCCTTCAAATACAGGAAGGCAATAGGAGCGAGAAGCATAATATTAAGACTAGACTGTGACATGAATATAGTAGCCAGCACAAGCTACCTTGGATTCTCTATCGAAAGCATTGACTATAATCCTGTATACGGAGTACTAGCAGCAGAAGGATACCTGGTGACAACAAATCAAGGAGAGGACAGCTCCACGACAATAAGGGTCAATAAGCAAAGAATACTCCTGTTAGACGCCTATAATCTAGGACAACTGTATGAGACTAGGACAAGAGATGTAGATACATTATTCACTCCACCAACCGGGATCAAATGGAGCCCCACAGGAAAATACCTAGCCGCCGGATACCTTGTAGAAGGACATCCCGCACTATACGAATACCTCCCCCGTGACCACTCAATAAGACTAGTATCTGTCGAGAACGTCTCTATATCTCCGCCCCTGCTTACGCTGGGATGGGTGGGTACCAACGACACTTTACTATTAGGAAACCGTTCCACTCTAATAATATACATGCCAGAGACCAATATAAGAGAAGAACTCCTCGAATTAACCTTAATCTCCCGCCTCATAATATGCTGTGGACACCAACCCATCAAGGATCTTCAACTAGTAGCATCATATGATAATTACGCGGAATATGTTCTTTTAGCTAATTTTACTTGGAGCATAGTGAAAAGAACCTCCATCACTGGCATATACTATGACACTTACAACGACACCATTATCGTAATGCCTGCCACCGGAGAAATATCTACAGTAAGCACGCTCTCCTTGGATCTCAATTTGCTTCCATTCACGGATCCAAGCTACGAATACTCCCAATACTGGGAATATACTTTGGTATACCCCAGGCCCTATACACTAAAATACTTACAGACAGAAAATATGCTAGAACTATACATATACTATGACGTAATAGCAGTTGTCAATAATTCCCCCATAATCATACACACAGAGCCAGGAGCACTAATAAACATAAGCAGCGCACAAATACATCTTCGAGACACGCTACAGGTTGAGACAAGTACTCTAATATACTATACTGATCCATCCACCTACACCCTAATCGTCCAGCTACCAGTACCAGAGAACTATATAGGGCCGAGAGGCATGCTAACACAAGCCAGACAAGTAACCCTAGCCAAGAACCAGTCATTAGACATATATCTAGACTACGATCACTTGCTAGGCCGCCTAATAATCTATTCCCCCATAACTGGTAATCTAACAATCGAAGTCTTCCAACTACAGAGAAAACAAGGCACAGAAATAAACCAGTCCACCCAATACTATTTAGCACCAGGAAAATACATTGTAGAAATCAAGAGTAACAATCCATTATACCTAGTAAACTCCTCATACACCATCAACCTAGATCCAGGAGAACTCTATACTGTTAATCTCAGCCTGGCTAGACTCGAGATAAGTACAACCCGGCATCACAGGATCGAGATAACTGGTCCAGGAGGATCAACAGTTATACAGGGAGTAGAAGGAAGGAAAACGCTGTGGCTCACACCGGGAGAATACAAGGTGAAACTACTAGACTTGGAGAGTGGAGAAGAAAAGATATTAACAATCCAAGTAATGAAAGGACAAATAGTCAGTTTAGACGCACAGGTATACAATTATACACCACAGGAATCTGGTACTACAGAAGAACGTGAGCAAGGTAGGTTCCCAAGTACTATTTTCCTCACAATCATACTGGTAATCCTGATAATTATTATAGTATTCGTAAAGACCACTAGCAGTCGAAAGGTGTAGGCATGAAATGACAGTACCCCGCCTCACAAAACAAATCATACTATCTCTGGCCATGGCCCTTCTAGTATATCATACAATCATACCACAAGCCGAGGTCTACGGCTCCCCATACAATATAGATTGGATGGATCTAAGTACAGTACCGGTACAAGTAGAATTAACCTTAAACGGCTCCACCCAACCCCTGGTACTGACCACGAATAAGGCTCTCGCATGCGGTGACATAATAGTTTATGCCGTGAACTATTACATTTTACCATATGATCATTACGGTAACTTATCATTTTCGACGCTGGTATTTATAAAAATAAAAAACGATACTGCTAGTCTAATGAAAACAGTGAGATTACAAAGTATAGTTATTAACGATATCGCCTTAGATAAAGAAAACAACACAATTTATCTAGGAGGCATAAATACAAATGAGAACTCGAGAATAATATATGACTCTGTTGATATCGGGGAAGACAACAACTCAGTTTTCTACATATACACGTATCTAGAGGGAATGTCTTCGCACATTATAAAAATCGGTTGCAATGGAACCGTGTTAGATGATTATGTGATTCGAAACTTCACAGTAAAGAGCATAGATTTCAACAATAAGTACAAAATACTGGCCTTACTAGGATACGAATATACTGGGGACAACAATTCATATAACAAGAAAAACTGGCATATCTTGCTCATCGACAGCAATACCTCCCATATAACATATGAATCCCCAAAAATCACCCTGTATCCGTATCAAATTACTCCTATGGGAATCTCATGGAGTCCTAGTGGAAACTACTTATCGACAGGCATAATATATGATCAAAGCCCGCTTATCTATAAGTATGATCCTGTCTCTAAGACACTAGACAAGATAACCGTTGCAAATATGAGTAGTGGAGTATATGAAATAGTGACCAATACATGGCTCGTTGTAAATAATCAAAGTGACGTACTCATGATAGGATCAGGAACTGATATATACATTATAGATATTGCCAACAATCCGAATACACCACTAGCAGTTATCCATACAAACAATACAAAGCTATGCTGTGGGGCACAGGCTATTCGAGGCCTTCCACTAATATCATTTATACAGACAAGAAATACTATGTCAAGAGACGAAGAAGGAATCATAATAGTGTATCTTCATACTGATTCTAAAAACTCTATGATCCAAAGATTATCCTATTACCCTACATACGCACCATCATTCTTTAACGGTGAGATCCTGCCCATTCTTATTGACCATAATCAGTCTAAACTTCTCTACACCCGCATGAGCATTTTGTCCTACTCGACGAGAATACAGGTAAATTTCAAACTGATAAAAGTAGATATTTCAAAGAATTCAATTATACAGATAAGTACAATTAAAGGAACCAGAATAGTGATCCGCGAGTGGAACGCAGGTACCATATTATATAATATAAATACAACCTCCAGTATAGTAAAAATCTATCTACCACATGGACAATACAGCGTTACAGTGATTCTACCGAAACCCCAGAATTATATAGGATCATTGGGCCTCTTGACACTCTATAAACTAGTTAATATATCGTCGTCAACTCCAATAGAATTAAATACAGGATACAATGATCTACTGGGCAGATTAATAATACAACAAGTGGGCAATGTGACAGTTAATCTCTACGATCTCGAAAATGGGCGAATATACAGGCTAGAGGCAGGTAGAAGCTATTATATCGCGCCAGGAGAATACTCGTTAAAGATCAAAAGCACATCTCCCTATGTCTTAGCAAACCAAAACTATAATCTTAAGATCCAACCCGGAGAGACTCTGACAATTACTATACCACTCTCAAGTATCAACATAATCAAACCACAAGATACAATAATGAGAATAACAGGGTCAGGCGGAACAACGAAAATACCGGCGTCAATAACCACCGCTACAATCTATGCCATCCCTGGAGAATACACAATAACCCTAGCCCAAGACGGTATCATCATCTACAAGACCTCCATAACCTTATCACCAAACAATACATACATGCTCAATTTAACCGCATTCCTACAATCAAAGACCCCACCCACAACAACTTCTCAGAAAGACTTCCAAGAGTCCATTGGAAGAGCAGTAGCAGTACTCATATCCTTAATAATATTAATACTCCTAGCAGGATCTAGATACCTCCTGCGAAGAAAACAAGATAATTCCCATATCCACTAGCCAAGCTAAATAACTCGTCATCCCATGCTATTATCCCCAACACGTTAATTATAGAAAACCGTGATCCTGTACTTGTGGGAACAGGAAAAATGAGGACGATAGTTGCCCTTGACAATATCGGGTCGAACATAGAGGGACTAAAGGAGATAACGCAGAAAACATGTAGTCTCGTTGCAGGATACAAGCTAGGATGGCCCAACTTCATAGGAGCAAACCCACGAGACATTTTAAACGCTGTCAAAGCCTACTGTCAGGGAAAAATGATCATCGCCGATCCGAAACTAGCCGATATATTCTATACTATGAAAAGAGTTCTAGACATGTTTCCAGAGGGTCTGCACAGTGTAATTGCTCATGCTTTAATAGGAACCAATGGGGCTCTCCTCGAATTAAAAGACTACCTAGAGAAGAGAGGGATCAACTTAATCCTTGTGGCATCAATGAGCCATCCAGGCTCAAGAGACGTTATAGACAAATGCTACGAAGACACCCTAGAAATAATTAAGCTAATAGAACCATGGGGAATAGTAGCACCAGCGACACGTCCCAGAATAATAACCAGGCTTAGAAAAGAGCTAGGAAGAGACATAGTGATACTCAGCCCTGGAATAGGAGCACAGGGAGCCCGTCCCGGAGACGCTCTGAGAGCCGGAGCCGACTATGAAATAATAGGTAGGATGATAACGACGAGCCCTGATCCAGCCGGGATCCTTAAAGAAATAGTGGAGGAACAGGCTACGGCTGTAAACTCTGTTAAAAACGAGTAGATGGGTTCCTCATCGATATATACATTGTTAGGATACGTATTTGTAATCCCACACCCTACTATTCTACCTAGACATTCTAGGAGTAGAGAATACCCATTTCCACGACAATATACTGGCAAGGTAATGGATGTGAGTAGACATGGAAGAACTAGATAAAGTGTTAAAAGACCTGATAGCTAGGGCTGAAAAAGGAGATATACGTGCGACTGGAAGAATCCTCACAATGCTAGAAATACCAGGGGAAACGAGCATACGCCTACTTAAATTACTCCGTGAAAAAACTGGGAAGGCACACGTCATAGGTATAACGGGCATCCCTGGAGCCGGGAAGAGTAGCCTCATAAACAGGCTGATACAGGAGCTCCGCAGGAGAGGACACCGGGTAGCAGTAGTAGCCATAGACCCTAGTAGCCCGCTCAGCCAGGGAAGCCTCCTAGGAGACAGGCTACGCATGCAGATGCATAGCGTTGATCCAGGAGTTTTCATACGGAGTATAAGCACGAGAGGTCTAAAGGGTGGACTAAGCCTAGCTGGATTAGCCATGATCGAGGCTTTCGACGCCCT
>CAYROE010000049.1:0-1871 GCA_964425855.1 uncultured Desulfurococcales archaeon
TACCAAGCTCAAAAGACTACTTATACCGCCCAGCAGGCCTGATACAAGCACGTCGTTAACCATGCTCGTATCATTAATAATCCTAGAGACTAGATCCCCGGTTCTCTTGTCCTCGAAATAGTCTAGTTTAGAGTCGAGTAGTTTTCTCTGTAGCCTGGCGCGAAGATCGAAAAGCACCCGTTGCCCGAAGATCTGTACCGTGTATGTTTGAAGAGTTGTGAAGAGCCACTGTCCTGTTAATGCTAGAAGATAAAGAAGTGTGATCCCGGCGAGATCCTCGAATCTGCCTGGTACTATATACTCGTCAATCGCTATCCTAAGAATATATGGTGCCACGAGCGTAGAGATCGTCGAGCCTATGATTGCTAGCAATATGATGACTAGGAGTCTTCTATGGACGAATGCCTCTGACAGGAATCTCTTGAATATTGCGAGACTATTCTGGCTCTTCCCCGTCATCGTATTTCACCATGGCTAGCGAGGATGCTCCAGTAGTGTCCTCTTCGTTCTAGTAGCTCATCATGTGTACCCTCCTCGACTATTCTTCCGTCCACCATTACGATTATCTTGTCTGCTAGAATGCGGAGGCTAGGCCTCTGTGATACAACGATCACTGTTCTATCCTTAGCTATATCTTTGAGGTCTTCTACGAGCATCTTTTCTGTCTCGGCGTCAAGGTTCGAGACAGGATCATCGAGGAGCAGAATCTTTGGATTCAGTAAGAGAGCTCTAGCGAGAGCAATACGTTGTCTCTGGCCTCCGGAGAGAGTGACTCCTTTTTCTCCTACAATTGTATCATAACCGTTAGGGAGACTAGCTATGAAGTCATGGATTTTCGCTATTTTCGCGGCTCTTACTATTTCTTCTAGGCTGGCGTTTGGCTTCGCAAGAGCGATATTTTCTCTGATGCTCCTGTTGAATATGAAGGGCTCCTGGGGAACGTATGCTATTATTCTCCGGAACGTGCTATTCTTAATCCTTCTCAGATCTACTCCATCAATGAGAATCCTACCTGAGTCAGGCTCGTATAGCCGGGCTATGAGCTTTAATAAGGTGCTTTTACCGGATCCGGGCGGACCAGTGATTAGGACTTTCTCTCCTGGCGGGACATGAAGGGAGACATCGTCTAGTACCTTTTTTCCTCCCCTATATGAGAAGCTGACGTGTTCTACACGTACATCTCCTCTTGGACTCGGTAAGTCCACCGCGTCCTCTGGATCCAGCTTGCTCGGCGCAGAGTCAATTATTTCAAACAATCTAGCGGCTGCTGCTACTGTTCTCTGCATATCTCCGATTATGAATCCTAGGGCTCTGAGGGGCCATGTCATCGATAGCATGTATGTTAGGAATGCTACAAGGACACCGATTGTAAGAGCTCCACCTATTATCGCGCGTCCTCCAATTAGGAGGATCCCAGTCATTGAGGCTCCCATGACGAGGAATGGGAGATTTCCATAGAGGCTTGTTATCCGCGTGGCCTCGACAGAGTACTCATAGAGTTTCTTGTTCTCTCCCTGGAATCGGGCGAAAAGGCCGTCTTCGAGTGCAAGGCTTTTTACCGTCTTTATACCGGCTATGAGGCCTGTGGATACTGCTGCTACGCTTCCTGTCTGGTGTCTTACCTTGTCGTATACTGGTCTTACCTTCATCGCGTATAGGGCGTTTATAGTCATTACTACTGCTATTGTGGCGAGAGCTATGAGTGTTAGGCTGGTGCTCATGCCTAGCATGTAGTAGACCGATATGCCTATCAGGAAGCTAGAGTAGACCAGCATGCGGAGCCTGAATGATAGGAATCCCGTGATTCTCTCGGCGTCATTTGTTATTCTACTTATCAGCTGTCCGACGAGTGTCTTGTTGAAGAATTCCAT
>CAYROE010000049.1:1881-9048 GCA_964425855.1 uncultured Desulfurococcales archaeon
GAACGCGTCTAGCCTGAGCCTATAGACTGCTTCTTGTGATGCTTTAACTAGGAGTATCCTGCCAGTAAAGCTGAATACGCCGTTGAGTATCCCTGCCCCTAGTATTAGGAGGCTGTAGTATATGGCTGTCCGTGTGCTTCCCTGCGATATTCCTAGGTCTATTGCGTTCTTTATTAGTACGGGGATTACTGCGTTCGTGTAGGCCATAAGAATAATTAGTACTATAGCCGTGGCGAATCGTAGCGTGTTGTCTCTGAGATAGGAGAGTACCCTGAATATGCTTGTGAATCCGTAGCGTTTCGATGATTCAGGCGAAGCGTCATCAGACATTGTTCATCGTTCCACTTGAATACATGAATATATCGCAGAACTATATAATTCTACTATCCATACCTTCCAGGAAACAAACTACAGATATCAACGTAATTAATCCAATAAACACTATACCACTCTTGGTGCATCACTCGTGCACATAAGAGAAAGCCTAATCGACATCGCTAAAAGCTACGACGAGATACTTGTCTTCGGTGCAGGAGGAGGCGGAGACGCGCTCGGAGCATTACTAGTGTGGAAACGGCTGAAAGATCTCGGCGCTAAACCATTGCTGGGAAGCGTCGTCTGGGAAAGATTCGTTATTGATCCCTTCCCTGGACCTATCCCTCTAGAAATAATGGTTAACGCTGAACCACTTGGCTGGAGCATAGGATTAGTAGGGCCAGACTCCTTTGCTAACAGGTATGGGTTCCAGGTTAAGCCACAGATAGCTAGAGTAGCCAAATATACTGGTGGAAAAACAGTATTCCTAGACCTATCTAAGGGAGCTGAAGGCCTCCTAGAGGCTCTCCTAGTAGCACAAGAAGAGCTGGGGATCGACGCAATTATAGGAGTTGATACGGGAGGCGATATACTGGCTAAGGGATGTGAGGATAACCTATGGAGCCCTCTTGCCGATGCATTATCACTATACGCGATTGTTGAGTCCGGTATTGACTCCTATATAGTGGTATTGTCTCCGGGAGCCGATGGAGAATTATCCGAGGAAGAGGTCCTCCATAGGATATCAGAGATCGCAAGGCAAAAGGGTCTCCTTGAAGTCTTCGGATTATCCAAAGGAGATTATCTACTGGCCGAAGAAGCCGCGCAGGAGGTCGTGAGCGAGGCCAGTAAGATTCCTTTAAGAGCCTTCGAAGGAGAATACGGTGTTATCAAGATAAGAGGAGGCACTAGAAGAGTTAAGATCTCACCTGTACAGTCCTCCGCTTATCTCTTAGATGCCCGTGTAGTCTACGAGGAGAGCGCATTGGCTAAGACCGTAGCAGGAACGCGTGGCGTTGGGCAGGCTAGCCAAGCATTAAACGAGTACTGTATAGTAACAGAACTAGACCTGGAGCAGGAACTCTCTAGGCTAAAGGAGCATGGAAGCCAGCGGCAAGTGACGCTTATTGAGATTAGGAGGAGTATTATGAATAGGCTTATACGGAGAGGCTGTAAGCCATTGGAATGTGGTCTCAGGGGCTAGTCCCTTTCTACTAGTGCTTCATTGTACATTTTGTTGCGTGTGAGTTGGGCTAGGATTTCATCCATGTAGTCCAGACGCTCGTGTAGATATGTGAACATTTCTTCTAGCTGTCTTATTTTGCCTTCTACCTTC
Source organism: uncultured Desulfurococcales archaeon (assembly GCA_964425855.1). Classification (GTDB taxonomy): domain Archaea; phylum Thermoproteota; class Thermoprotei_A; order Sulfolobales; family Acidilobaceae; genus S143-63. The sequence continues at coordinate 3,533 of CAYROE010000049.1, forward strand.
ATGAGGCTCATCCTAGTGTTTTTCTCGATGCGGTCGAGTTTCTTGGCTAGTATGTCTATTTCTCTGGACTGGGTGTTGCCTGTGGGGGTAAGGAATCCATTGTTTAGCCCGACTCGGATATAGAGCTTTATAAGGTCTGTTACCTGTATTCCCAGCTCCGCCGCTTTTAGTTTTAGGTCTCTGTATACTTTATCAGGCAGTGATAGATGTACTGTTGGCAAATGTCTTCCCCTAGTAAGAGAAAGATCGACATCCTTAATAACTATTACTCTTTCAGTCTTCTTCTTGTAAGAAAAATACAGAGTTCAGGAGACAAGTAATCTTATCAAGGCCATGAGAAGATCGGTATTACCATGGCGTCAGTCGTATCAGTATAAAGAAAATACAGGTGGTAAGCATGCGCGTAGTAAGTTTCAAAGTGGACGAGGAGTTACTCGAAGTTTTAGAAGAATATGCTCGAAGAAAGAACATAACAAAGAGCGAAATAATTAGAAGGGCCTTAAGGAACTATATAATGAATACCAATGATAAGCCCTTCATAACTAGAAGGATAAAGATATACTCCTAGATATTATCTCGGTAGGAATAAGTGTTATAAGAATTTACTGTATTTTCTTGTAGGTTTAATAGCCTTCTTTGAATTTATATTGCTTAATTATGCCAGCTTTCTCGTACTCATCTCTGTAGCCTGTTCACATTGTGATGTCTCGAGAATACACATTTAGGAGAATTGAAATATTCCACAAAAGATAATATGTATTTCCCGTAAATATTGAATAATGGAAATATTATAAATTCTTATATGAGAAAATATAACAAGGACACACGCCGGTGATCCTAAATGTACGATTACATCATAGTGGGAGCAGGAATCATAGGATTATCGACCGCATATCACATAAAGAAACAGAAACCCGACGCATCGATCCTGATCATAGACAAAGCACCTGGTCCAGGAGCAGGAGACACCAGTAAAAGCGCGGCGGCCTTCCGAGTATTCTTCACCAACAAGGTAAATTTCGCCCTAGCTCATAGCAGTGTAGAATTCTACAAGCACATCCAAGAGCAGGAGGGATTCGACCTATCAATGAAATACATCGGATACCTGTTCATGCCCGACAAAGAGCTAATGGAGAATATGAAGGTAGGATTAAAAGAAGCAGACAAGAGAGGACTCCCATATAAGGTCCTAGACCCTGGAGACCTCGAGGAAAAGCTAGGAATACGTACTGTTGTGGAGGGACTAGAAGAAGCAGAGATCATGAGTGCAGAAAACATCGAAGCAGGTATACTAATAGAAAACGCCGGTATACTAATGCCAGACAGGCTAGTCCAATACTACTATGAGAAGCTCAAGTCAATGAACGTGGAATTCGCATTCGAGACACGGGTAACAGGATTTAAGCTAGTTCCAAGAAACCCCCTGGGAATAGAAGGAGAACCATTCCCATGGCAAGACACACGGGTAGACGCCGTAATAGTGAATGAAGGCAAAGAACTACAGGCTAAGAAAAAGATCATAGTAGCCGCAGGAGCATGGACCCCCTTCCTCCTCGAGCCAATAGGTGTAGACTCCTTCAGCAGGCCGAAGAAACGACAAATATTCGTCATAAAAGCTGATACCCCGGAGAAAAAGAAAACTCTCTACGCTAAAGGCCTAAACAGAGAAGGAATTAGCCCCATGCTCATACTGCCCAACGGAGCATACCTGAGACCAGCACCAGAAGAAGACGCGTTCTGGACAGGGTTCAGCGACGAACTAGGAAGACCCTTCACGCTCGAAGAAGATCCTGTCCCCGAGGAAAGCTTCTATCTATACGGCATACACCCAATGATAAGCCTATACCTGCCACAGTTCGAGGGCTCAAACCCGGTTAGCATGTGGGCTGGACACTATGACATGAGCTTTGACGGTATGCCAGTGGTGTTTGAAGCGTACGATAGCGACCTAATAGTCTCAGCGGGAACGAGTGGATCAGGAATACTAAAGGGAGACGGAATAGGCGCAGTTACAGCGGCACTAGCTCTAGGAAAAGACGAGGCAGAACTATTCACGGGTGAGACGCTCAAAGTAAAATGGCTTGGTCTAACCGAGAGACTCCTGGAAAAAGAATACATGATAATATAACTCTACAATAATTTTCTAGCATACTAAACTATCTGATCCCCCATCAACATTTAGAACTGTATATACTGTGTAATCGGGCATTGAAACAACAGTTTTTACTAAGGCAAGTATGTCATCGTACGAGGCTAATCTTTTCAGAGGCGTCATTTTCTCTCTGATAACCATCCACATCTCATCAGGTTCTATTCTCTGATGCCTCGATACAAGACTTATCGTTTCTATGGCCCCAGGAGTCTTCATACTCCCGAAACGTGCCTCTATCACCATTAGCTTCGACGGATACGAGTATGCGGCCCTCTTAAGTAGTAAGCTAAGCCCTCGCCTCACGGCGTCTGCAACAGTCAATAACTCGTGTCCTGGGCTGGTAACGGTAAAGCTATTGAACACTAATACACGGGTTCTCCCGTTGTTAGACAAGATGAGATTTCTGATAAGTCTATGAGTTGAAGCGAGGTATAGCGAGGTAGCCTCGAGCCAACAACTCCACGGCACATCAGAGATTTTAGAGGGCTCGCATAGCGGGTTTCCATAACTGATAAATAGATAATCAATCTTGTCTGTGTACCTATAGGTTTTCACGAATAACCGATCTATGTCTTCAGGGCTACGGAGATCTCCTGGTATACCTATAACAGTAATATCTTCCCTTCTTCTTAGTTCTTCTACGGTTTTTAGTAATCGTTGTTTGTTTCTAGAGAAGAGTACTAGGTTGAATCCTTCTTCTGCTAGGGCTCTAGCCGTATGGTATCCTAGTCCTTTTGATGCTCCTGTTATTATTGCCCATTGTGAGGAGTCTTGGGTCAATTCTAGTGTCCCGTATTGGAAATAATTTGGTTGGATTCGGTTATATTTGGGAGGGGTTAGGGCCCTCTTTCGCGGGCCTTACTGGCCCTCTTCTTTTGGTTTTGCCACTACTATTTCTATTAAGCTTACTCTTCTTTTCTTGCCGTCGGGTGATTCTAGTACTTCGCTTCCTATCTTTATGTTTTTGATGACTAGGTTTTTGATGAACAGGTTCTTTAGGCTTTCCACGGTGTCTACTGCTGTGCAGATGTTGCGTCCTCTTGCTCTTACTATGATTTCCTCTGCTCCTTCTTGTTCTAGTAGTCTTAGTGCTGCGAGAACGTAGTTCATGACGGGTTTTTTGCCTATGAGTATTGCGTTTGTGCTCTGAGGTTCTACCATTTTTCTTTCCCTCTTGATTGTCTCTTTGTACTGTGTGCTATTCTGCCATTATGCCACGTATATAAGCGTTAGTCGGTCTTGGGTTTTAGTGATTTTATATCTAGGTGTTCAGCTAGCCATTCTAGGATGGCTTCTAGCCTGGCTATCTTGCGTTTGGGGCTTCCTGTCCTTGACAGGTCATGGTTTTCCCGGGGGAATAGTACTAGCCTGGTTCTCACACCGTTCACTTTTAGTGCAGTGTAGAGTTGGAGTGCTTGGTCTAGGGGACACCTGTAGTCTTCTAGACTGTGTATGATTAGAGTTGGAGTCTTTATCTTGTCTGCGTAGAACAATGGGCTTATCCTAATGTATTCTTTGGGGTCGTTCCATGGAGTGGCGCCGGTTACATCTCGGGCAAAGTACCATCCTATATCGCTTGCACCATAGAAACTTGTCCAGTTGCTACATCCTCTCTGGCTTACTGCAGCCTTGAACCTGTTGGTTCTTGCTATTATATAGTTGGTCATCCATCCACCATAGCTTCCTCCACCCACTGCGGATCGCTCGGGGTCTAGTCGTTGTTCTACAAGCGGGGCATTATCTGCTATGAGTATGAGGTCTTCATAATCGACTGTCCCGAATCTTCGTCTGAGATCTGCGAATTCCTCCGAGTACCCGTCGCTTCCATGCGGGTTACCGTAGACTACTGCTATGCCGTTGCTCGCTAATAGCTGGAACTCGTATATGAAGCCGTAACCGTAGCTTGTTTTTGGCCCGCCATGGATGTAGAGTATCCATGGAGTGCATTTCTCGCAGTTCGGTTGCTCCTTTGGCATTAGTATCCAGAAGTCTATGGGTTCACCTTCTGCTCCGCTGATGGTGTATTTTGCGGGTTCGGGTAGCTGTAAGTCCTCTATCCATGAATTGAATACGGTTATTCTCCTTGATCCCTCTGCTTCATCCCATATGTAGAGCTCCTTAGGCATGGTGGGCGTCATTAGCGTGTAGAGTATCTGTAGCCCGCCATGGGTATCTATGCTGAACTCGTCGATGACGGCGTTATCTTGCCCTAGGACATGTTCTGGTTCTTTATAATCAGGAGATGACCTGTAGATCTGTGTACTCCCGGCTTTGTGAATTGTAAAGTATATTGTTCCATCATCTGCCCAGTAAAGGTTCTTTCTGCAAACGGGGCCTCTTACATCACTGTTAACAGCACCTATAGTGTTTAGATCAAGGCTACATGTCACGCATTCGAGTTCGCCAGACTCTATGTCTAGGGTATAGATATGGTAGTGGGAGAAAACTCCGTTGTTCCTCCTAGATGCCCGTAGTGCTAGCTTGTCTCCGTCCGGGCTCCATTCTATGCTAGCGATAGTATAGCCGTCTAGGACTAGTTTCTCGTTGCCGGTCTCAAGATCCAGGACGAGCAGTGTATGCTGGTATGGTTCAAGCTCGTTCCTTGAAACTGCATATGCGACCATGTTCGCGTGCTTTGCCACACTAGCGGTTATGACTTTTTGACCCTCCCTGCTTATTTTTTCTATGACTCCTCCAGGATAGCTTATCTTATATAGTATTGTTTTTCTATCGAATATCCATCCTGCCCCGTTGAACCAGGGAGGGATACTCGTTATATCCCATCTCTCGAGCTCTTCTAATGGCTTCTCATTAATTCTAGTCGATGCGATGACGATAAGGCTGTCGTGTTCTGGTGTCCAGCCAGCAATAGACGCAGATCCTTTAAAGCTGGCTAGTCTCCATGGCTCCCCTCCTATCATGGAGACATAGATTCCTGTCTCCTTGGACTCGTCGCGGGAAGAAATAAACGTTATAGTGTCTGACCCCGGTCCCCATACAGGGCACTTGTCACTGGGACCCTTTGTCAGAGGCTTATACTGGTTTTCTTCACCCAGCCATATACTGGTTTCGTACCTGTTCTCCTTGTAGTTCATACGGGTTACTGTAAAGAGATAACGTTCACCGCCTACAGAGAATATAGGAGCGCTGATTATGGTTATTCGCTCTATATCTCTAGGTTTAAGCTTCTCCAACCCAATAGAACACCCCGATATGATACTTGTGTTCTTGATAGATAATCTGCGTTATCCTATAATGAAGAGTCTATGCCGGGGGATTCCTCCCTGCAAGAACATAGACCACAATCATCAATACGATGATCACGATCGCAAGTACAGCCGCTATTATAGCAGCCCTACTACTA
>CAYROE010000050.1:0-8847 GCA_964425855.1 uncultured Desulfurococcales archaeon
TTTGTTTCCAGTGGAACAGGGACGAAAACACGAAAAAACATAAAAACCCCACCACGAAAAACTCACACCAAAAACATAAATAGAACAGATCAATAACAAGGAACAAAGTATTATTTGGGTATTTACTGGGTATTTCTTTGGTTTACTGTGTAATGGTTTTTCTAGATATAATATTGTGTTGGGGGATAGTATGGGTTTAGAGAATCTGTATAACGCGGTGTCTACTCTGCTACAGGCTCTTAGTATTAGTATTGATACCTCTGGTATAGGGTATTATCTGGCACTGATTGGATTACTGATATTCTTGGCGTTTGCTGTGGGTGCTACTGCGTGGATAGCGTCTAGGTTGGTGAGGAGGATTGCTGATATGACGCCTGGGGAGTTCCTGAGGATGCTGTTTATCGTCGCGGGTATACTAGTGTTCCTGGGAGCGGTTATACCATAGTAGGGAGATTATAGGGTGACTGGTTGGGCCTCTAGCCGAGGCTTGAGGATGCTCTCTCAGGGCTCTGAAGTTTTTTCTTCAACATCTTGAGTCTCACAAAATCTTCTCTCATTCGCTCGTCGAGAACTGTCTTTATGAACTTTATTGCTTGCTGGTAGCTTGGCAGTATGACGTAATCCATTGCGTTTATGAGTCGTTGTGTTTCTCTGAGCTCATCGATTAGTCTTCTCATGGCTTCCTCGTATTCCGCCATTTTTAATAAGTCTGGTAGAAGATCTCTGAGAAGTAATGCACTCTTTGTTAAGTGTGGGCTTGCATCTGTGGGGTAGGGTGGTGTCGGTATTGTTTTAGGGTCTATTTTGAACGTTGGGGTTTTTACCGCGAATAAGACTCTTGTTCCCACTTCGACTTTGAGTGTTTCAGGGGCGCTCTCTGCATAGCTCTGAGTACGTGTAAATCCTTCCTCGGCTACTCCCTTATAGTATTCTTTGAATATCTCGTTCATCTTTTCTAGAACCTTTTCCTGGTATGCCGCGTATTCCTCGGCGCTGCTCTTAATGTAGTGTAGGAGTACTTCTCTCTTCTCTTCGAGTACTCCGCGTATCTTTTTGAGCATTTTTACTTCTCTTCTTAGCCTTATGAGGTTTATCTTTGTGGGTAATACTTTTCTTGGATCTACTGCCATCCTTGTTCACCATCCAGGTCTTCCTTTATCTTCTCCGGGGGATAGATTTGAGGAGAGCGACGTGTGGATGAATAGATTAGACGGTCTTGTATTTTGGATGGTACTTGTGTATGTGTTCTTCTTTGATGTTTGTAAGTTCTTCTTCTGGTAGTATGCTTAGGATTTCCCATGCTAGGTCTAGTGTTTGTTCTATTGTCCTGTTTTCTCTCTCTCCTTGTTTTAGGAAGCGTTTCTCGAATGCGTCGGCGAACTCTAGGTATTTCCTGTCTACTGGGCTGAGGCTTTCTTCTCCTACTACTGCGGCTAGGCTTCTTAGCTCTACTCCTCTGCTGTATGCGCTGTATAGCTGGTTGCTGACTCCTGCATGGTCTTCTCTTGTCTTGCCGGGGCCTATTCCTTCTTTCATGAGTCGTGAGAGGCTCATGAGGACGTTGATCGGCGGATAGATTCCACGGTTGTATAGTTCTCTGCTGAGTACTATCTGTCCCTCGGTTATGTACCCTGTGAGGTCGGGTATTGGATGCGTTATGTCGTCGTTTGGCATTGTTAGTATAGGCATTTGTGTAATGCTTCCCTTCTTGCCCTTTACTCTCCCTGCTCTCTCATAGATGCTTGCTAGGTCGCTGTATAAGTATCCTGGATATCCCTGTCTTCCAGGTACTTCTTCTCTAGCGGCGCTTATCTCTCTGAGGGCTTCTGCATAGTTTGTCATGTCTGTTAGGATGACTAGTACGTGCATGTCACGTTCGAATGCAAGGTACTCGGCTAGGGTTAGGGCGGCTCTTGGAGTCACGAGCCTTATCATTGCGGGCTCGTCTGCTAGGTTGACGAACATTGCTACTCTGTTTAGTGCTCCTGTTTCCTCGAAGAACTTCTTGAAGAATAGGAAGTCGTCGTACTTGATTCCTATCGCGGCGAATACTACTGCGAATTCTTCTCCTTCTCCTCTCACTGTTGCTTGTCTAGCGATCTGGGCTGCGAGTATGTTGTGGGGGAGACCGCTACCGCTGAATATTGGTAGTTTTTGTCCTCTTACGAGTGTGTTCATTCCGTCTATTGCGCTGACTCCTGTCTGTATGAAGTCCTCAGGGTACTCTCTCTCCGCAGGGTTTAGGGGTGCTCCGTTCACGTCTCTTTCTTCTTCTGCGATTATGGGCGGGCCACCGTCTATGGGTTCACCTAGGCCATTGAATATTCTTCCTAGCATGTCTTCGCTTACAGGTATTTCGAGGGGTTTTCCTAGGAACTTGACGGTCGTTCCTGTAGTGGTTATGCCCGTTGTTCCCTCGAAGACTTGTACTATAGCTACTCCCCGGGAGACGTCGAGTACTCTTCCTCTTCTCTTTTCTCCGCTTGGTAGTTCTACTTCTACGATCTCGTCGTATGCTACGTTTGAGACTCCCTCAACTATTAGTAGGGGGCCTTTTATCTCTCTTATCTTACTGTATTCGCGGACACCATATACGCTCATCTCCTATCACCTTAAGCCTCCATCTCCTAAACCTTGTACCATAGCGTACTGTGTGGGGAAAAACTAGCCTGATCTAGCCTCTAGGGCTTCAAGAGTTTTCAGTGCCTGCTGTCTTAGTTCTTCGATCTTCTCTAGCTGGTTGTTGGGTATATTGAACTTGGCCTTTATCATCTCGACGTATAGCCTCCCGAGAGCTTCTCTGATTTGAGCTACGGTTATTCCATGGCTGACTAGCTCGTTTGCCTTGTTGTAGAAGTCTATGAACATCTTTAGCAGTTTGAACTGTTTCTCTGGAGTGCTGAATGCGTCTATTGGGTCAAAGGCGTTCTGTTTGAGGAATCCGTCCTTGATCATTCTAGCTGCTTCTAGGACAAGCTTGTCCTTCTCATCTAGGCTCTCTGTACCTACTAGCCTTACTATGTCCTGGAGCTCTTCTTCTCTAAGGAGTATCTCCATTGCTTGGTCTCTATACTCCTTCCATCTAGGATCTACTTTCTCGTGCCACCACTCTGCGACGGTTTCTGCATATGCACTATAGCTCATTAGCCAGTTTATCGCTGGATAGTGTCGGCTGTAGGCTAGCTTGGTGTCGAGTGCCCAGAATACTCGTATGAATCTCTTTGTGTGGCTTGTCACCGGCTCTGTGAAGTCTCCTCCAGGCGGGCTAACCGCTCCTACTACTGTTACGCTACCAATTCTCTCGGGCGAGCCTAGTGTTACTACTCTTCCGGCCCTCTCATAGAATTCTGCTAGTCTTGATGCTAGGTAGCTTGGGTATCCTTCTTCTGCGGGCATTTCCTCTAGTCTGCCCGCGATCTCTCTGAGGGCCTCTGCCCATCTGCTCGTGGAGTCTGCTACTAGGAGTACATCGTAGCCCATGTCTCTATAGTACTCGGCTAGCGTTATACCTACGTAGATGCTTGCCTCTCTAGCTGCTACCGGCATGTTGCTGGTGTTTGCGATAAGGATTGTTCTCTCCATTAGTGGTTTCCCAGTCCATGGGTCCTTGTACTTAGGGAAGCGTTCTAGTACCTCGGTCATCTCATTGCCTCTTTCTCCACATCCTATGTAGACTACTACTTTCGCATCGCTCCACTGTGCTAGGCTGTGGAGTGTGACCGTTTTTCCCGTACCGAAGCCTCCTGGTATTGCCCCGGTACCTCCCTTGGCCATTGGGAAGAGTGTATCGATTATTCTTGTTCCAGTTATGAGGGGCGTGTTAGGCTCTAGCTTTAGCTTGCTTGGCCTGGGCACTCTTACTGGCCATCTCTGTCTCATAGTTAGTTCTACTTTCTTACCTTCTGGTGTCTCGACCTCGGCTATGACCTCGGATACAGTGTAGTCTCCTTCTGGGGCGAGCCACTTCAATGTGCCTTTTACTCCTGGCGGCACCATGATCTTGTGCGTTATGAGGCTTGTCTCCTCGACGGTTCCCAGGACGTCTCCTGGCTCGACCTTGTCCCCTACCTTGACTTGGGCTCCATTGTACCCGGGCTGGAAGTGCCATTTTTTGTCGAGGGATATGGGTGGTACATTTACTCCTCTCTCGATGAAGATCTTTCTATTAGGGTTTTCTCTGGCTATAACGTCGGCAATGACTGGTAGAGGCCTTTGTACTCCGTCGTAGATGTTTCCTATTATACCGGGGCCTAGCTCTACGCTTAGTGGGGCCCCTGTGCCCTCTACTATCTCGCCTGGTCTTAGACCCGTGGTCGACTCGTAAACCTGTATGAAGGCCCTGTCCCCGACTATTCTAGTGATTTCACCGATAAGCTTGTCTTCTCCTACTCTGACCATCTCGTACATCTGGGCGCCGCTCATTCCCTCAGCCACTACCAGGGGACCGGCGATCCTCACGATCCTTCCTTTTACAGGCATATCTACTACACCCACCACTCAAAGACTGATAATCCTATTCTGTAAAAAGCTTCCGAGACGCGACACTCATCAACTTATACTCGTTCATCTTAACGATTAGGTCAAGGCTATAGTCTAGCCTGAGGCTACCATCGGGTGCCTCTGCAATAACACCTCCAAGTATTTCCACAGGCTCAGAAGAGACTTCGAGGCCGCGGAGACCAAGCTTGGCTATTATGGCCTGTATAGTGTCTTTGTCTCTCTTATTGGTTCTAAGGATGAGCCTATCATAATTCTCCTGTGTAAGTTTGAGAAGTACGCTTTCGAGATACTTCTTGTACCATTCTTCTTCCGCTAGCTCGTCGATCTTCTTCAGTGCTTCCTTTATTACATCATCGACATATTTCGATTTCTCGCTTGATACGACTGTCTTTAAATCCAGCTCTAGGCTTGATACGATACTCTTTAATTGTTCCTCTGCTCTTGAGAATTCTTCTCTGAGCCTTCTCTCTCCTTCCGAGAGAGCTTTCTTGTATGCATCCTCTATTATTTTATATGCGTGTTGCTTGGCCTCCTCCAATACTTTCTCTGTCTTCTTTGATTCTCTATTTGCTAGTTCTTCAGCGACTTTTCTTGGATCTCCTAGTAGGTCGCCTCTAGCCATATTCTATCACCCTAATCCAAGAGCCCTGGCAAGTAGTTTTTCAACGTTTATCTTCTCCGCAGGGCTCCAGACTGTTGGTAAGATAAGTATAGGTATGTTTAGCTCCTCGGCAGCCTTGATGACCTTTTCCTGGTCGTCCACGACGTGCTTCAAGACTACTACAAGGCTCGCCTTCTCCTTGACTGAGCTTAGTACTCTGAGTACTTCCTTAGTGCTATCTGCTTCTACTACGCTCATCCCTGCACTCCTGAACAGGGGAAGGTTAAGTTTGTCCCCCACTACTACTATTTTCCCGGCTGGCAATAGTTGCACTCCTCCAGGAAATCGAAGTTAGTTTATAGGATAAAAAGTTGTCAATAAAACATCATTATTATCAAGCTATTGTTTCCCTAGATAGGAAAATAGATGCCTTGTTATTGTAGATGACTCTATAATGATATTATCCTCCATCCAAGTATTCTTCCTAGGTCTCTAAGAGGAGCACTATGAGTACCCAATGTGACTACGAGGTGATTACCTACGCCAACATCAATAATATCCTCGACGTTCTTATCGAACTCAATGGTTAGCTGGGTTCTACAGAGCCTAGTATATCTGGGCACGGAATCCCGTATCTTACCGTCTAGTACGAGCAATGCTCTCTTTCTAGGATCTAACTTCGATACAACAACGTTTCTCCCCATGGGTAGTCTTCCGGAGACGCTTACTCCCAAGCCTGTCTCGAAATGTGTAGTGAGTTTGTAGGAGGAAACCATTGCTAGGGGGATGGTACAGTGGCTTATAACTAGCTCGTTGCCGGTTATCATAGATGTATTGCCGATAAACGAGGGCTTACCTGTGATAAAGTAGTTTGCCATAACCGTCAAGATGGCGGGAACATCTCCTTCACATCCTAAGATTATACCTTCACTGTTTAATAATGCTACAGCCAGGCACGGAGTCACCTTAAGCCTTTCAGCTATAGCGAAACAGTTAATGGTAGCAGCATCTAGATTATACTCGTCTACGAGTTTCTTAATTGCAAGGTATAACCTGATCGAGCTTCGAATACTCTCAGAGACTCTCCTGTCAGAGGCCAATGCCTGGAATCTCTTGACAAGCATGTCATCGGGTTCCACACCCTCATAATAGTCCACCAATCTATCAATAGAGATATCAACAATCTCTGTTCCAAGCAGGGATCTCAGCTCGGAACCCGAGACATTGCTATACACTAGCCAAGGACTAATACCACCGATAACTCCTATTTTAGACCCCTTAAACGATAGATATGCGAGTATAGACCGGAGCTTTGATGAGATTCTCTCCTTGTAATTATTGATTTTAGCTAGCTCAACAAAGCTATAGAGAAACCTATAATTCTTTTCTCGAAGATAACTAGCTGCCTCAACTAGAGCTGGCAAGCTATTATAGCCGTCGAATGCAATTAATAGGAGAGGCATGCTAAGCTTGGACACTGCATCCACTATAATATGTTCTGTTCCACCAGAACCCACTATTATGACGGCTAGGTCACATGGTTTTTCATGAGCATGTCTAACTATGTCATTGGGATCAGTATAGGATCCTAGACTATAAAATCTAAGAGTTTTCGGATAATTATCGAAAAACTTCATAACTGCACTATATGTTTTCTCAGAAAGAGTACTAGGATGAATCCTGGACACGGCTTGAAACACACATATGTTAAATGTCCTGGTTAGACCCAAGTGAACGTCTTGTGGCAAAATACATCACGCCGTAATACGATTCTGTGATAATATATCTCATTAATAATATTATAATATGTCGGTAGGATATATAACTATCATATATAATTATCTAAAGTTAAGAACAAATAAACTATTCTCAATAACAGACAGAATATTATAGCTTCTCGATCACTGAAAGATCTTAGTTGGGGGCAATGAAGACTGTGGTGGACTATGAGGATAATGCCAAATTAACTTTTACCTATGATTACAAGGAGCCCACTGAGCCCCCAAAGCGTAGGAGAGAAATAATACTAGTAGTTAAGGATAAATCCTTTTACCTAGAGATTGATAACTATTGTCATATATCTCTTCGACTCTAAATATAAGAGAAGGATACCAAGGATGACTCCTCTCGCCGCGAGGAACTGCATGCATGAGATCATGAAGTAGATTGACGAATTCAAAGTAGGAGCCCTCCTCATATATTTCTGCTACAGCTCTCAGCTCTAAAGCACCTCTATCAGGCGGTATCAGGATACCTATAGTAGCCTTTCCCGTAGCCCTGACATTTATATATGTGTGACCCCTGGACATGAGATGAGTAGACAAAGTAAGAGGATCCGACAATTCGGGATTATAAATCCACTCCAGCAAGAAGTCTGCAGCCGCTGAATACACAGCTCGTCCTTTACCCCAAAGCCTCTCGTTAAGCTCTTTCAATCGATCTATAGCTTTAAAGAGATATTCTTCTTTTACCATGAACGTAAGCATAAATGGAGCTACGTTAATACCTGCTGGACCATAAGTTGCAACCATTGGAGAAAGCAATGGGCCAGCGAACTTGAATAAATCATCTATTTTTTCTGGACTAGTCTTCATTCTCTCGACGAGATCTCTCCTGGCATAATAGAACTCTTTCATATACAATTCTGGAGGCTGTAGTGTTTTCACCTGTTTCTCACCATCATTATAAACGATATTAACTAGATAGATATAATTATATGATTGTTTTTTGTAAGTCATGATATATTGATTGTATATATATTGTACATGTGATATATGTTTAGAACAGTGTTAGATATTATCGGTACTCTTTCTTATAACTAAATTTATATATCTAGTCCGACAAGATCATCTATAATTGACGTTATCTAAGGGTGTTAACAGTGGAACACCGTAAAATGTTAGCGGCACTCTTTTTAGTAGTATTAATGATATTACCTGTAATACCAATAACATTAGCCCAACCAATACATCCAGTTAACAATGAGGCATGGCTAAATAAATTCCATCCAACACTGCTATCAAAAGTGTTATCTGGAGAGATAAGTGACGATGACGTCATAACCGTCGTATTCAGGCTAGAGCCGCTTCCAACATATACTAGATATATGGTAATGGGCAACTATGAAAAAGCAGTTAATGCCATGAAGACCTGGGCGAGCATGACTCAGGCACCATTCATTACAGAAGTTTACAAGATGCACGGAAAAGTAGTAAATACTTTCTGGATAGACAACGTCGTTATAGTTAAAGCCAAACTATCTACAATAAAAGAGCTAGCAAGCTATCCAGGCGTCACAGAGGTATTCGAGAACTTCAAAGTACATGTTCTAGAACCAGTCTCAAAACAACAGGTCAAGACGGAAAGCACAGTAGAGAGCTGGGGAATATATAAAATAAACGCCACAGAAGCATGGGGCCTAGGATATACTGGAGAAGGAGTAAGAATAGCAGTCCTAGACACAGGAGTTGATGTAACACACCCAGCACTACAAGGGAAAATGCTGACCCTAGATCCAGGGAATCCCTATTATCCGGGTGGATGGATGGAATTCGATGAAAACGGAAACCCAGTCCTCAGTGAACCACACGACACCCATGGACACGGAACACATACAAGCGGAACAGCCCTCGGAGGCGACACAACAGATATACTTATAGGAGTTGCGCCAGGAGCAACACTCATGCATGCACTAATACTTCCAGGTGGAGGAGGCACCTTTGCACAAGTACTAGCAGGCATACAGT
>CAYROE010000051.1:0-8763 GCA_964425855.1 uncultured Desulfurococcales archaeon
AGGACGTGGACTTTAGTATCACCGCTACCAGACAAATACGGAAGAATAACGATAACGATAATGGGGAGCTTTACTTGTCCAAATTGTGGATACAAGTGGAGAGCTGTTTTAAAGAAGCTAAAAGAGGGCGGAAGCAAGCCAGGAGAACAGCAGACAGCACCGAAAGAAGAGGGAGAAATAATTGAGATAGACTTATCCGACTTGGATAAATTAGACGAGATGGAGCCACCTGAACCATAGGGATGCAACAATCTTACTTATCGTATTCAGGCCTTATTTATTCCCACTCAATAGTAGCAGGAGGCTTACTAGTTATATCGTATACTACTCTGACGACTCTATCGATCCGAGATGTGATTTCTGATACTATTTCTTCTAGCACACCCCACGGTAATCTTGCTGGTCTAGCAGTCATAGCGTCTGCCGACTCAACTATGCGGACAGCGACAACGTATCCGTATGCACGATTATCTCCTTTTACACCTGTTGCCATACTTCTAGTCAACACTGCGAAGTATTGCCATAGGTTCTTGTCGAGACCATGTTCCTCGATAATTCTTCTAACGATATAGTCTGCTTTCCTGACAATTTCAAGCCTCTCCCTCGTGACTTCGCCTTCTACCCGTACTGCTAGTCCTGGTCCAGGCACAGGTTTCTTGTAGACTAGCTTCTTGTCCAGACCAAGCATCTGTCCAAGTTTGCGGACCTCGTCTTTATAGAGCCATCTCAGCGGCTCTATGACTAGGATTTCTCCAAGTAACTCTCGTAATATAACATTATGATGTGATTTTATACGGGCGCTTCCAGGAACAAACCCCGACTCTATAAGATCAGGATATATCGTTCCCTGCACGAGGGCTCCTGCATCGTACTTTTCTATTTTTTCCCTAAGGATCTTGAAATAGAGCTCCGATATAATACTTCGCTTCTCTTCGGGATCTTCTACACCACGCAGGGCTTCCAAGAACTCCTCAGATGCGTCGACAAGATCAATTACAAGCCCGAGCTCCTTATACGCTCTCAGAGCATTTTCCAACTCGCCCTTGGGATGGAGACCGTGATCTATAAGGACTCCTATAAGGCGATTTCCTGATAGTTTAGAAACTATAGCTGCGGCTACAGAAGAATCAACTCCGCCACTAATAGCGGCGACAATCTTTTTACCATTACCTACAAGATTTACTTGTTTCATCGTATAATCCATTACACACTTGTATATGGCGTCCGGTGTCCATGATCTATCTGCGCCGATTCTTTTAATCCAGTTCTCAAGAAGCTTCATTCCGAAATCGCTATGAACTACCTCGGGATGCCACTGCACACCATAGAGGAATACTCCATTATATTCGTACTTCATTGCTGCAACGGGGCTTCCTCTTGATACAGCAAGTACCTCTGCACCTATTGGAGGCTCGATAACAGCATCGTTATGGCTCATCCATACATTGATAATAGACGGAATATTTTCGAGTAATTGATTTTTCTTTACTATATGTACCTGGGTTGGGCCGAACTCTGGTTTTGGAGACTTATCTACCCGCCCTCCAAGTACGTGGGCTAGAAGCTGGTGTCCATAGCATATGCCTAGCAGATTTGTTTTTCTACGTATTAAATTGGAGACGATTTTATCATGTTTCTTCTCCCATACACTTGATGGTCCTCCGCTTAAAACTACGCCCTTTGCACCTGAGATTATTTCATTAATATCATCGGGCCTAAGCCTTTCTACTGGTACGTGAAGTGCTAATACTCCGAGCTCTCTTAACCTTCTAGCGATGAGATGAGCATATTGTCCTCCAAAGTCTAATACTATTACTTCGACGCTTCCCAGCAATCCGCAGTCAAGTCCCTGGTCTTCCACGATGAATATCCACCCATAGTCGTATTCGTGTTCCGTAGACCTTGAACAATCCTTATAATAGTTATACTATGTCAGCATACTGGGATAGGTTATAATTATAATTGTAAACTACCAGCTAGTCATTATGGGGAGAGGAAATGGTACTGTTCACTAATCCTCCTGTAATAGTGAAAAAGACCTTAGAAGAGTATACTGGGAGAGTAATAGTTGTACCAATAATGCAGGAAGATGAAAAGCCGGTTATAACGGAAACAGTTGAATCTCTAGATAAAAAACATGGTCTAGAACTGGAAAAATTAATAGAAACAGGTCTCTTCACAGGTAAGAGAGGAGAAACTATAGACGTATATCGTGGAGGCAAACGATTCATAGTTGCTGGTCTAGGAGGTAAGGACCTAGAAGATGCATCTCGCAGGGTTTTTGCAAAGATAATTAAACAATTAGTTGAAAAGGAGAAAGAAGTATACCTCGTACTAAACGATTTAGAGAATGACTTGGCTAGAGAGGCTGTAATCGGGGCCCTCCTAGGAGCATATAAACTAGAGCACTTTAAAAAAGAGAAGAAAAGGAAACTAGAGGCGATCTTTGTAGATAAGGATCTCCCAATAACTGAGATTACAGCGGTAGTTGAAGGAATATATCTTGCACGGGACGTAGCGAATAGTCCTCCTAACGAGCTTTACCCAGAAAAGCTTTCACAGTATGTTAGAGAATTATTTAGTAATATCGGTAATGTAGAGGTAGAAGTAAAGAGCTACGAGCAGTTAGTGGAAGAAGGATTTGGAGGAATAATTAACGTCGGAAAAGGAAGCGCTCACAAACCAGCTCTAATCATAATACGATATAAGGGAGCAAATAGCAAGCCTCTAGCACTTGTAGGTAAAACCCTTGTATTTGATGCGGGAGGAATAAATCTAAAGCCAAGTCATTCAATTACGAGCATGAGATTAGACAAAGCCGGTGGTGCAGCTGTTCTGGGAGCCACGTGGATAATAGCGAAAACAGGTCTACCAGTAAACTTAATAACACTGCTTCCGGCAGCGATAAATGTCCCAAGCGGGGAAAGTTATCTGCCCAGCGACGTCATAAAGATGTGGGATGGAACAAAGGTAGAAATCACTAACACTGATGCAGAGGGAAGACTCGTCCTAGCAGACTCGATAGCCTACGCCGCTGAGAAATATGATGCTGATCCAATAATAGAATTGTCTACGCTCACAGGAGCGATTGTAGTCGCCCTAGGAGGCTTGATCGCGGGCTTATTCACGAGAGACGAAGAACTAAGAAAACTGATTGAGCAAGCATCTAAGAAGACAGGCGAAAAAGTATGGTACATGCCGATGGTTGACGAGTACAAAGTCTATATGACAAAGAACGCAAAAGTAGGAGACATAGATAACGCAGGAATGAGATGGGGCGGAGCAATCTACGCAGCTCTCTTCCTAGAAAAATTCACGCATGGTAAGAGATTCGTACATCTAGACATAGCAGGACCTGGAATAGGATTTGAAGCAGGCCCCGCGGCACCAGAGTATTGGCCTCAAGGACTAGGACCAGGTTTCGGAGCCCGCCTAATATTCGAAGCCGTCAAGGCTCTGGTAAAATAAGATGAATACTGCTAAGAAATACTTCGATAAACAATGAGGATCTCAACGTTATTATCTTTCACATAATATCTACAGGGATGGTGGAAGATTATGGTAGAAGACATATTTAGTAAATGTAAGCCAGTTATCGGAGTTGTCCACTTACCGCCTTTGCCCGGGTCATATGGTTATCGGCGGAGACCATACCCCTATCCTCATGGCAAAAAAATGGATATCGAGTCGATTATAGAGTATGCAGTTAGCGAGGCGTTAAAATACGAGAAAGCCGGGTTCGATGCTATTATAGTCGAGAACTATGGAGACAAGCCCTATAAGATGAGAGTCGGTGTCGGCGAGACAGCCGCTATGGCGCGAATAGTATCCGAGGTCAAGAAAGCGCTCTCCATACCAGTGGGGGTCAACATTCTTAGAAACAGTCCCTATGAAGCCTTATATGTAGCACATATCGCGGGCGCATCCTTCATACGTGTCAACTCGTTATGCGAGACGAGAGCATCTGTTGAAGGCCTAATAGAGCCCAGCGTTAAGCAACTGGCACAGGCCATAAGGGAACTAGATATCTACGATGACATTATGGATGGAAAAATATCAATACTAGCAGACATAAACGTCAAACACAGCTATCCAATCTACGAGACCTACAATATAAAACTCACCGTAAGAGACTGCATCGACCGTGCGGGATTCCCCATAAAGTCAATGATAATAACAGGTCCCTCAACAGGCTATGCCCCCGAAGTAGAATATGTGGAAGAAATAGCAGGCATAATAAGAGAACACGGTGCCCGCGCCATTGTAGGCTCCGGTATAAAGCCAGAGAACATAGCGCGCTTCTGGAGGCTAGCTGACGGGTTCATTGTAGGTACAAGTGTGAAACTAGGTGAAGAAACAGAGAACGTGGTGAGCATCGAAAAAGCAAAGGATCTCGTTAGAATAATAGAAAGATACCGGCAAACTTGGCCATGCTAGAATTCCTTTAGTAATATTAATTAAACTATAGTATAGTGGACACGTATATTGTCTGCTATAGGTATGAAATGACGAAAAGAACCCGGACAATCAGAGGCCTCTCCCCTCTCAAGGTAGTTGGAGGCCTATGATGAGTCCTAGTCCAACCGATCTCAACTTTTCACTTCTAGCTTATTGAAGACCCCTCTACTGTTTAGCAATTCATTTAAAGATGACAGGGGTAATACCAGGGTTGTCCCATTACCTTTCATACAATGGACAAGAATATGTTTGGGTGCGGTTCCCGTGGTAGATACTCTGGTTGATGCGGGTCCAGGAAAAATAGTACCTTTTGCAAATCTAGATCCAGCTATAGATGAAATGCTAGCTTTCATAATAGTGTCAAGCGTCGACAAGACAGCAAAAATAGATCTCGTGGACTATGCTGTGAGCATATTTGATGACGTAATACTACCAGCAGTTAGACACAACCTGAAGGATGAGGCATTAGAGATCTTTGATGTAACCTACATAGACATGTATGACCTCGTAGAATGTGTAGGCGGCAACAGTCTAGCAGAAACACTAACATGGGCAAGCAGTATCCTTACCAGCGATATGCCTGGAGAAAGGCCTGAGTCTCTCCATAGCTTTGCCAGGTGTGTAGAATGGCCAATGTCATACGATGACATAGCAGACGACTTAGTGGCCTCGGCAGTATTCTACCAGGTAGTAGCGTCAATAAACATAATGCTCACCAGTATAGCCGCTGATCTCTGAATCTCTAATCTATTCTATAATTACTATAATTAGTATAGTCTATTGAGGTTAATCTAGTGTTTGCTCCGAATATTGTTTTATCTTTCATAAGAGGTAAAGCACAATATCCTCAAATACTTCTAGCATTATTCTTGAGGAGAGTTGCTGGTAGGAGAAATAACGCCTGGAACATCGCTATCTCTCTGCGGGGCAAGAATAATCTATACTGAAGACGGAGTTCTCAGAGCCTGCGATGACTATAGATGCGAGGAAGTATACGTAAAAGGAGTAGTAGGTTATAGACCCGCTCCTCCCATACATTCACCATTTAGAATAAGTGACGCGGTCTACATTGAATTCGATAAAAAGATACTTGTAAACCGTGGAGACGTAATCTGGGCACATGCTCCGCTAGAGATCATATTACATCACAAAAATTCTATTCTGGCGAGACTAGCTCCCGGCAAGGTGAAATATACGCTAGTGGGTAACATAATCGAAGGAGTAATCGCACGATATGCCAAGTCTAAGGTGGCAAGAGGATTTGCCCAAGAGAATGAGGATCCATGCATGGCACACATAGCCTTCTACATTGCTCAAGGAGAAGATACGATTAGAGGTGTACCCTTTAACGCGGCCTACTCGCATCTCTATACGGATAATAGAGGAACTATTTTCTATTCTCTAGTCGAAGTACATATAAAGGATACAATAATAGAATCGCGGACTACTTCGAAACCGCCGATGGAGGGACTCAAGAGATTAAAACAAATCCGAGTCGGGAGAACTGGGGTTTTCTCGTTGACAGCACCAGTTATAGCGGTTGAAAGGGGGTGGAAGTTATGGCCGTCGCTCAAGGGCTAGAGTCTATTGGAGACCTACTAGTGGCCAATATTACCAAGATTGCATCGGCAATAGCCACTATAATTGTTGGTGTAATAGTGGCATATGTTGTTCGTAGCAGTATGAGAAGAACTATAGGGACAAGGATTCCCCCATATATTTATCGTCCGGTAGAAAACCTCGTCTTCTACAGTATATTGATACTGGCAGGTATACTCTCACTATACCCATTTGGCTTGAGTCTTAGTAGCCTGCTGGTTGCTGGAGGATTTGCGGGAATAATAGTTGGTCTTGCCGCACAGAGTAGCCTTGGCAACATTATTAGTGGAGTATTTCTCGTGGTCGAGCAGCCATTACGGGTTGGAGATCCTGTGATGATCGGCGATATAACTGGCGAAGTAGTAGATGTAAGAGTGTTAAGTACGCTTATCAGGACATGGGACGGTTATCTTGTCAGAATACCCAACCAGACAGTGTTCAACAGTATAATAACGAATTATTCCAGGACTAAAGCTAGGCGGATAGATTTTATTATCGGAGTACATTACAAGACAGATGTAGGGAAAGCGATCAAGTCCATTGGAGAGTATCTGGACTCCAATCCTTACTGCCTAGTAAATCCCCCGCCGGAGGTGTTCGTAGATAACTACGGTGACTCATCGATAAACATTAGAATCAGGTGCTGGACACCCACAAAACTCTGGTATCCCGCAAAGATAAAGTTACAGACAGAGCTCAAACGAACTCTAGAGGAAAAAGGCATCATAATACCTTATCCACAACTAGACCTGCATGTAAGATCAATTGAGCCAATCATAAAGATAGAACTAAAAGACATGGGAGACATCAAACGATAATAATGCTTGGAAAATGATCAGTATTGTTGGCCGATGAAGAACGATGGGCAGTCTGAACTAGGTGTTGAACCATTGCAGTTCAGAGGCCTCATAATATATGCCTCTGCAGACATACATAGCCCACATTACTTGCCCCTCTTCAAGAACTCCCTGAAAAAACACTTGGATAACCCATGTCTTTTCATTTTGGCAGGAGACATAGTAGATAAAGGAAAAATCGGGATGGCTAAACCAGTATTCGAGGCCATAAAGGAAAGCTATTCTAAGACAAGAATCGTAGCGGTTTTCGGAAACGAAGAGTACATGGATAGAGAAGACATGTTCATAAGTGAATACCCCGAAGTAGTATGGTTGAGAGAATCAATACACTACACTAGGTGCTCAGGTTACAAAATCTCAATTGTCGGTTCAAGAGGATCACTTAAAAGACCAACACCTTGGCAACGTAGACATATACCTAGAATAGAAGAGATTTATAGGAGGAGAGTAGCCGCCATAAGAGAATTACTATATGAGGCAAGGGAAAGATCCGACATTGTCATCCTGGTCACCCACTATGCTGTAACCAGGGCAACTATTATAGGAGAGCATCCAGCTATACATGATCAACTCTATGATCCTAGAATTGAGAAGATAATACAGGAGACGCATCCGGACATAGCAATACACGGTCACGCACATAAGGGAAGGCCTCGAGCTAGAATCAATAATACATTGGTCTATAATGTTGCTTTTCCCTTGTTAAGGAATATAGCAGTGATAAATATTTCACCTAAGAAAACCCTACTTGATTTCCTATAGAATAGCTAGTGTAGAGTGAGATAAACTAGTGGTTAATGATAATAAGACCTAAATATTATCTTTAGAGGGTTGGAGGGGTGGCAAGGACGAAGACAAACTATAAGGAAACAATATTCATCTTTTCAGTATCATTTACTGCCTTAATGCTTCTAGGTGTAGTAATCGATATAGGTCTAAGATTATTCTCCAATACGTCTCTCTCGCTCGCATCGATTCTAGTGCCATCCCTCATACTTTCCTCTATAATAACAATACTTAGAAGACGCATCGCCCTTCTAATCATAAAGATTGCAACATATTTTATGAGTAGTGTTGATAGATCTAGAATTAAGGAGGACGACATTGTTGACCTAATGGAAGACTATGAAGAGGAGCTATTCGATATACTTGATGGGTCAGAGTATATGTACATTATCTGGTCTCTGATAAATGAAATAGCAAAGAACGTGTTAAGGAAGAACTATGACATAGTCATAATTGTAACTGAGGATGGATATCCAATTGGGTATTATCCACTAGATATACTAGCAATGAGCGATGGAGAATTCGAGGAAATAAGTCTTCCAGACAATAAATCTGTCAAAGTAATAATCGACGAAGAAAACAATAGGGCAATGATAGTGCTAAACTCGAAGTCGTTGATGGAGTTAGTTAGAGCAGCTAAGGTCGATACGGAGGATGAAGGCCAGATTATATCTATAAAATCACTTTCATCGCTTAAACTACTATATCTTATCGCCAAAGAAATGTACTATGCAGCTAATCCGTCTGCACCCAACGAGATTGTCGCCTATATCTCCTATAAAGCGCTAAGAAAGCTCATAGACGAGGAGATAATTAAAATCGATAACTCGCTAGAAAATAAGTTACCCTTCGAGTCGGCCGAGACAAGGCTAAGAGTACTAAAACAAGTAGAAGAAGAGGAGTCGTTACTATCTAATAACAAGAATTCTAGGCGCTAAAACCTAAAATAGGACATCTAAATAAGACATAGGATTGGGCGCGTAGGCTAAGACCCCTGAATGGGGTCTTGGGCCCGTAGCTCAGCCTGGTAGAGCGCCCGGCTGATAACCGGGCGGTCGGGGGT
>CAYROE010000052.1:0-8744 GCA_964425855.1 uncultured Desulfurococcales archaeon
CGGCAGGATCAACCGGAGTTACGGCCGCGGCTGCTCCCGCAGCCTGAGGGCTGGGCGCAGCCGTGGGCCGCCTATTCGTGGGCCCAGGCCCGCCCGGGCTAGCAGGCGGGCTTGTCTCGGAGCCCCATGTCAGGCCTGAACTTCCCCGGGATAGATTCCCGGGGGTGTTCAGGCCCCCATATCTCAGCGTAATTGTTTCCGGCGCGCCGTGTTGCGTGTTTCACCCCGGCGCGCCGAGAGTAGTCTGTATGTCGGGGAGGGGATATAATGTTTTTGGGTCGGTATGAGGGGTTCTAGTATTACCGTAACACGTGGATAACCCCTGGCTACATGATTTATACCTGTTTCGGGGTGCGGGGCGGTGCCGTCTAGCCAGGATTCTATAGGCTTGTAGGGGGTCTCTTTCGGGGGTGTTCTTCGCTCTTTGAGAATAGAGTTGTGCCCGCGGCTGGAGGCTATAGGAGTCATCCATGGACACTCTTCCTCGGGGCTTTGCCCCGCGTCCTCCCCGCGCCGCCGCCGGGAAGCCGCGGGCCATTAATAGTATGTTTGGTTTGGAGGGGATAAAGTATTGGTTCTAGTGGATGCGGCGGGCTCGGCCCTGCGCGGGGTCTTCACCTAGAAGAGCCGTCCTCGTGTGGACAGGGTCTATCCGCCCTTTCGAGCCTCGTCATTGTCCCGCCATTATACATACGAATCCCTCCCCGCCCCTATATTTGCGTGGCTCCTCTGGAACAGGTTTGTCGGCTGGACCATAGGTTAATGTACCGCGTATTAATCTCGGTCTCAGGCCGATGTGACGGATAAGCGATACTGTTTCCTGGACAGTGTAGAATTTTGCCTTGGAGTAAAACACGTGCCCCTCTCGACCCTTCTTTGTATAATAATTGCCCCACGCCGAGTCTCTAGGTACAATGCATGCTATGAGCCGTCCTTCTTTTCTCAGAACCCTTATAGCTTCTTTCAGTAACAATAGTGGATCATCGACAAAGCACAGGGTTACTATCAATAAGACAGTATCAAAGACCGAGCTACGAAACGGTAAACGCTCACCTCTTCCCAAGACAACATCTATGCCTCTTCTACTAGCATACTCTATCATCCTATATGCCGGGTCGATCCCATATCTGCATCCAAGCCTGCTGGCAAACCATCCAGTTCCAACACCTATCTCCAGGCACGTTGCAAGATCCGTGCCCAGAATACTCGTAAGTAGACGCAACTCGTTCTCAGCCGTTATTCTATGCTCCTCATACCACTTATCATACCGCTCTGCCATCTCGTCAAATATCTTCCAACTTGCCAAAAAGCTCCCCAAATAAAGATTATACCTGCAGGAGACCGTTAAAGATAACTCTGGGGGATGTCTAGGCAGGGACGTTCCGAGCACCATGCAATGACGAAGGTCTGGAGCGAGAGGAACCCCTATACCATGTAACGTATAGATCGTTAACAGCCTAGAAGCAGGGTGCTCTCTGCAACGAGTGTGAGGGAATAGCTTAATATCTACTCGTTTTACTGGATAATTGAGAACAATAGGATGGGAGCAACTATATAAATATCTGCCCCTCAAGCTAGGACTACTCATCCACAAATAGCCTGCGGTGCGACGAAATGGATCTCATGAGCCTACTCACGGGCCTAGAGAAATATGGTCCGCCTGGACTCTTCCTAATGGCATTTATAACGAACCTCATACCAGGGTTTCCCGCATTATATTTAACATTCGTCGGGGCATACGGGGCACTTGTCCACGACCCAATTAAACAACTCATAGTAGTCATAAGCGCCGGAGTAGGGGCAGGCCTAGGAAAAGTGGTCGTCTTCTATACAAGCAACGTATTAGCAGGAAAATCCGAGACCATTAGAAGAAAGAGAGACGAGTATACATGGGTTATCAACGAGTCTAAGAGGGGAGTATTCCTCCTAGTACTCTTATTCGCGTCCCTTCCCCTGCCAGATGATGTACTGTACATCCCTCTGGGGATCTCTGGATTTAACCCGATTTGGTTCGCAACAGCAGTCATAATAGGAAAGATCCTCCTAACCGCTCTAGTATTATTCCTAGGCATGACCTACTGGGAACTCCTAGAAAAATACTTTGGCTCCGAGACAGCTAACGGCCCCATAGCACTAGTAGGCATAGCGGTCGGAACAATTATAGTAACCGGGATAATCTTCTCAATAGACTGGAAAAGGATCTATCTAACCTACAAGGAGAAGGGAATACTGAGGGGAACCTACGTCTTCCTTGAAGAACTCTTCTACGTATTCACGCTTAAACCCCTAAGAAAATGGCTCACAAAAAGAACCGCCTCAACAAATAACCCCCAGACGTCAACACAATAACATTACAATAACCCTTTTCAAAACTCCTAACAATCCTATTATACTCCGGGGCGATGGCGAGGATAGCGGTCTCCGAGATAATGAGGATAGATCAACCAGCGGAGCCCCTCATAGCAGATAACAGAGACTTTTGCCGTTTCTTGTCTTATAGAACCCGATCAGCTATTGAAACCAGGCATAATATTAAGAATCCCAGAGAAACAGACAAAAACAATGTATGACAGTCCCGAATAATGCTCGAGCCATCCAAGCCGCTTAACTCCATAAACTAACGGTGTAAAACAATGAAGCTAAGCCCGGCAAAGGCATTCATAGCACGCTACGGAGAAAGAGGCTACCTAGTACTAAAAGCAATACTAGAGGCTCGAGCCCATGCCTGGACAGGAACAGAGCTCGGAGACTTCTCCTATAGACACGTAAAAGAGGCTATAGAAAAATACGGCCTATCATACAATCCCTCGCCACTTCTAAGAAAACTCGAAAAAGAATACGGCTTGATAGAAACAACGTATCGCTCATCGACACAGCACTGGTGGCGTATAATCAACCCAAATGAATTAGAGCGTGCAGTAAAAGAGTACGAAGGAAAAGAAGACGAATCAGATGGATACGAGGAGGACTACAGGGCTCGCATGCTCAGGATACAGTTCCTGAGTCTTGATCCCGAAAGAATACTTGAGACACTACAAAACCTGTCTCGAAGAAAAAGACTATCATCATATGAAAAGAAGCTCCTCAGACAGATAGTCTTCGAAGATCTCCCCCACATAGTATCGTTCCTAGAGCAGGCCTCAGCCGAATATCCCTCCGAACTCTCAAGAGAGATCGCAATGGCAGAAGCTATAATCTCCGCTGCAGAATCACTTGTAGCTGGAAGAAAATCGCCTGGAGCAATTCGTCTCAAAAGAAATAATATACCTACAAGACTCCTCGACTAACGGCAAACTCTAATCTATCGAGGAGTGCTTTAAACGCCTGCTTCAATACAAGCTTATTATCATAATCGGAGATAAGTCTCATCGCCTCCTCCTTATCTTCACGCAACTGCTCAACATATCTAATAATATTCCTTGTCGCCCGTATCGCATCATCAACAACCGTGACCGTGGCCTTCTGAGCAGTCCTGCTGAAGGGATTAAGATCTATTGCAGCCACCTTTTTACCCCATCGTACGAGTGCCTCTGTCCGGTCACCATCCTCTATTGCTAAAAGCACGAAGTCAGCTGATGCAATACCTTTCCTGCAGACAATTCCCCTCTTACTTTCAAGCCCTGGAACATTTGTTTTCTCACAATCAGGAGGAAGAATACGTTCTACACCGTACTCTCTGAGGAACTCGTAAATTCTCACAATCCTCTCCTCTGTCCTATGAAACAAGTTAACCTCGACATAGGCACCGGAAACTCTTGAGAGCTCAGCAATATCATCGGGGGCTAACGCAGCATAGTTTCCGTTCACACTGATAATGGGCCTGTTGGATGCCACGAGATACGCTGCAACAACTTTTTCAGCGTAGTCGGCGAACTCATGAGTTTTTTCTCCCAGCAGATAATCGAATGCTTCGCCACGTCCATGCGCTATTAGCCCATGGAGTACAACTATTCCCTTTCTATACCCTTCAACTATCTTTTCCCTTGTCATCAGCGAGTGATATCTCGGATGAGACTTGGGGATATCCGTCACTCCACCACACCCTTGGACCATGCTCGCTTGGCATTAACCTCCTTACATGATATCTCTCGGCCAACAATATATCTCTCGCATCCAGAAACTGATCTGCCTCGATAAAAAGCACTAACAGCTTTTTCTTGACATAATATCCAATTAGCCCCGGTAGCCTAGAAAGAAACTCTTTGTCTATGCCAGTAGTAGCTAGGAGCTTCATCTGCTCTGTGAATCGCTGGGATTCCTCTATAAATGACTCGACTGTCTTATCGTCGCGTATTCTCAATATCGAGTTGAGAGCAAGATCTCTTCCATACTCTATATACCGTTGCCTCAGTAATTCCCTGGTATGCATGGATTCTCCTAACTCAACAACTAGTAACTCGATACTCGATGGGAACGAAATACAGTCTGTCCTACCTATTCCAGGAGCCCCAGGCTGGTATCTTATAACGACTCCAATACCACAGGATACCGATAATACGTCTCCCAGCCCTGTTCTCTCCTCTATCTCTGCACGATGCGCCGCCCGAAGCGCGTCCATATAACTTAGCCCATTCATTGGAGCTGTCGCTAGAGCATAAGTTACAGCTGAGGCGGCACTTACAGCGTATCCTTTAGCCGGCGGAAGCGGTGCTCTAATAATAGATGGATGCTCCTCTACTCTGAGAATTGAAGCAGTTCTCCTCATAGTGGATGTAGTTAGGGGCTTGTCTCCTGGAACACATGTCTCAAAACGTGGTTCGACAGCTATTCCTACACCTAATGACCCTGTTGACAGATAGGAGCTTGTATACACCGGGACAAAAATTGAAGTTACGTGGTGGGGTGAAGACGCACACCACGCCACGGCAGGCACCTTTGTAGATCAGACTTGCACAGACGTGGCATTCTCCTACTGGATGCATTAGTAGATACTAGCTCCTAGCAATGATATCCAGGGGAGGTGTTGGCGGCATCCTTCTCTTGTGCTCGGACTTAACGTATAGCTCGTAGACTCTCCTCGCTTTTTCTAGCGATATACCTGTGTAATCAGGTATTTTTTCTAATGGTATGTTTTTGTCGAACAACGAATAGAGTATGACGTCTATTTCGTCATATGATATACCGAGCTCACCCTCCGCTGTCTGGCCTGGCCAGAGCCTAGGACTACTCGGCTTGAAGGCTATGTCACGAGGTACTCCCAGATACTCGGCGAGTCTCCTCACCTGGCTCTTATAGAGTATACCGATCGGCAACATGTCCACGGCTCCGTCGCCGTACTTTGTAAAGTAGCCTATTAGGATCTCGCTTCTATCACCAGTACCTGCAACGAGAAGGTTGTTCTTATTGGCATAGTAGTATAGTGTAGTCATCCTAATCCTTGCCCTAAGGTTTCCAAGGGGAACCTTGTCTTTCTCCTCGTCCTCGTATATTGGTAAGCTCGACTTGTAGACGTCGACTATAGGAGAGATATTAACTATATGTGTTTTTACGCCTACTAGCTCTGTAAGATTCTTTGCATCTTCGACATCTTTACTTGGCGTTACAAGAGCATCTGGCATTATGAGTGCTGTTACCCTGTCTTTGCCTAGAGCCTTTACGGATAAGAAGAGCACCGTCGCTGAGTCTACTCCTCCACTAACTCCTAGTACTACTCCTTTGGCTCCAGCACTCTCTACTTGATCAGCTATGAATTCCGCTATCTTCTCAGCCGTCTTCTCGTAATCTATCGAGACAACGTCGCTAATCGTTATCCTCTCCACCAACCCCATCACCCTTCGCTTACAACGTTAAGGACCGTATCTAGTATTCTCCTAGCAAGTATCTCTTTATTTATCTTCCCAAGTACTTCCTTTATAACACGATCCTTCCTCCTCCATAATAATAAAACATCGAGGAAATCTGAACCGAAACCTGCACCAAGCGTCGCCACATTATTCGCCACAACCACATCTGCACCATACTTATCCATCTTCTCCCTAGCCGCATCAACAAGGTCTTCGACGGACTCAACTGTTTCTGCAGCGAACACTACCAGAGATCCAACTTTTCCAAAGGCTGCTTTAACGACCTTGGGTGTAGGTACAAGCTTTAGCTCAAGGATCTTTCCACTCCTTATTTTTTCTGATACTGTTTTCTCAGGTGTATAATCGGCGGGAGCAGCGGTCGCAACCATAATATCGATTTTATTATTCTCAACTATCCGCTCAACAGCCTCCATCATATCTCTAGTCGTGTTAACCCATACTTGATCTACGAAGTGTGGAGCTTCGACCTTCATGGCACCGTGGACAAGCACAACCCTAGCTCCTCTAGCCCACGCTTCAACTGCTACCTCTACTCCCATTCTCCCACTGCTAGGATTCGATATAAACCTAACAGGGTCCAGCCATTCTCTAGTAGCACCGGCTGTTACTAGAACCGTTTTTCCACGCAGATCCTCACCCCGGGATAGATAAGCCGCGGCAACTCTACCTACGAGCGCAGGATCAGGATATTTTGCTACGTCTTCTTCTATTATCGGAGGGATAACTTTTATTCCGTCCTGGACTAACAGGTCTATCACTCTTCTGAACGCTCTACTATTCATCATGTTGTAGTGCATCGCGGGTACGACTACTACTGGTTTCCCCTGTCCCGCGAAGGACACAGCCATTAGACTAACAGGATTGTCGAGGACGCCGTAAGCCATCTTTGAAAGCGTTGAAAGAGTTGCAGGAGCAACAATCATGCCATCACATCCACGCATGAGCGAAATATGCTCTACCTCTCCTCCCATATCTATTATCGGAGGAGTTCCAGAAGCCCAGTACAATAGTTTTTCTCCTATAAAGTCCAGCACAGGGCGCGTGGCTGCAAATATTACGTTTGCTCCGCGACGAATAAGCCATCTCGCCATATCTATCGATTTGTAAACTGCTACACTTCCAGTGAGCCCTACAACTATACATTTCCCTGCTAGATACTTGTTGACGCTACCATGTATATCACTTGTAGGATGCCATACCTCCCTACTCCATAGAGATTTCTTCGTCAACAATTATCACGCTCTACCCTATAACTAGCACCACTATCTGAATAGTAGACTAACAGGGTAATCTATATTCGCTCCACTACATTAAATGAAATACTTGAAGAATCATAAGCAGAAGACTCATGGTTCAAAACTCTATTTGTGCCGTGGTGGTATAGGTAATGGTGATTTCAGAGCCCCTGAAAGCACGAGACAATAAGGCGGGATTCATAATACGGAAGGCGAAAGTAGAAGACTTACCATCGGTCATGTTGGTGAACATGAGATCGCTCCCCGAAAACTATTGGTATGGGTTCTTTTTATCTATTCTAAATGAGTGGGGAGAGAGCTTTTTCGTGGCGGAAATCGACGACACCATTGTTGGTTACTCTATGTCACGTGTAGAATATACTATAGATCCTGTTCTACTCGGCGTATATAATGAGCTAGAAGAAGGATCAGTAGGAATAATAGACAAGATGAAGCACATATTCTCTGCTCCTACACGGGTCGGACATCTGATCTCCATAGCCGTGCTGGAAGAATATAGAGGTAGGGGCATTGGTAGCGCCCTTCTCCAGCATACTATTGATGCTATGAAAAACGTATACAAGGTCGCATCTATTTACTTGGAAGTCCGTGTCTCAAACATAGGGGCTATACGGCTATACGAGAAATTTGGCTTCAAGAAAGCAAGAATAGTGAGAGAGTATTACAGAGATGGAGAAGACGCGTATGTTATGGTTCTCAAGTTATAGGTAGGAAAACACTCTCGAATATCTAATTGCTAAACTTGTATTACCATTCTATCCCTAGCTCTGATTTGAATCTAGAGTAGAGGTCTTCTACCTTGCTTACCCATTTGTCAAGGTCGTCAGGGTTCTCTGGGTATTCTTGATAGAGGTTCTTTATATCCTTCATGTAGTTTCCTACAGTTCTTAGTTGAAGTAGCATCACTGGGCGTTTGAGCATGCTTATGAGAACTCGTGCTTTGTCGAGCACACCTAGGTTTGCTTTTAGCTCTCCGTCGGCGCTTATCGTATATGCGTCATCTGCTTTTACTACTCCGTTCTTAAGAGCCCATTCTATTTCTTCATCGGTCAGCGACTGCAGGTATATCCTGAATATGTCTAGCGCCGCTTGCTTCGCTCCTATACCTTTCATATAGTCTAGATTGGTCTTCCATAGTGGACCGTATCTGGAGAAATCGCCTTTCTCGAACGCCTCGACTATAGTCTTTGACGCGTAGAAGGCGGCGCTCATCGCATATCCCATTCCTCCACCGTGAACAGGGTTTACTGTATACCCATTGTCTCCTATGCCTAGGAAGTTGTCCCAAACGAGTGTATTTGCTGGTCTTCTTGTTGGCACCATTGCTCCTGCATCTGCTTTTACTCGTTTAACATTTCTCAGCTCTGGGCGGTGGGCTAGTTCTTTTTCATATATTTCCTTGGGGCTCGGATATCCTCTTCCTCCCTGTACTCCTAGACCTACGTTAACGCTACTAGGCCCCTCTGGGAAGAACCACCAGTATCCTCCAGGGGCAATCCTCTGGTTGACGTAGATCCTAATATATTGATAGTCCTCGATGGTATCTTCTAGGTCCAGTATTTTTCTATATGCTATGTTTGCATCTGTCGGCTTCAGAGGCTCGTTTACTGGCCAGGTCTTAGGAAGGCGCCTTCTCAGAACAGCTCCGGTGCCTGTTGCATCTACTACTATTTTTGCTTCAAAG
>CAYROE010000053.1:0-8721 GCA_964425855.1 uncultured Desulfurococcales archaeon
CCAACCGTATATTCCCCATTATAACTCTCGACATGGTAACATTAATTATATTGTAGCTACGAGTATTGAGAACACATGGTGCAAGGATATGAGCCTACCAGAAGACCTCAAGACAAATCTAACAAAAAAACTAAGGGAGGACGCTGAAAAATACAAGAACGAGAAAGTATCACGTTTAGAGGCTCTTTATAACGAGAAGAAAAAAGACCTACTCTCAAAATACCAAGAAGCAGTAGAAGAGTTCACAAAAAGCCTACAATGAGGTCACTATATATTTTCCCCGGATAATATCAACGACATCTATAAGGGAGAATAGATATGGTTTCAAGACGACTTATCTTATTATTGTCCGGAGTCCTACTCATAGCCCTAGTGCTAGCTGTGGGAAATATCATAAAAACGGACGAGATAATATTCCATGTTAACTCCGCATATATTCTTCAGCCAGGATCAGGAGCAGTAGCATCAATCACAGAGGCTCAAACCAACACCTTCCATCTTAAGATAACATCAAAACAGGGAACATCAGTGAAACTCATAATAAAAGATCAAGCAGGAAACACGATCTACGAAGAAGAAATCGTTGACCAAACGATCAAAACAGTACAGATCCCTGTAAGGCAAGGATCACAATACTATCTTCACCTATATTCAACACAGATGAATTCAGAAATAACAGTACAATTATGGGAAATAAACACACAGCCAATAATAATGACAGGCTATGCCGCTCTATTATATCCGCCTCTCATAGTGGGAGGCTCCCTAATAGGTATATCTATAATGGCGGAAAATCGAGCTAGTAAGAGTTTAGAGACAAGCGTAGAAAACGAGAATCATGAGTAGTATATGTAAACCAGGATCTAGCCTTACAGTACACAAGCATTCTTAATCCTCCAAACGCATTAGATAATTCTAATTGAAGTTCTTGGAGGGAGGAGAGATGAATCAAATCAAGCAAGCAGTCTATACAGACAAGGCTCCTAAACCCGTCGGTCCATACAGCCAAGCAATAGTGATAGACGGGTTCCTATTTGTATCAGGGCAGATCCCAATAGATCCATCGACGGGTAATCTAATAGAGGGAAGCTTTGAAGAAAAAACGCGTAGAGTACTGGAAAACATTAAAGCAATAATAGAAGCAGCTGGAGGAACACTAGATGATGTAGTCAAGGTAACGGTCTACCTAAAGGACATAGGGAGATTCTCGGAGTTCAACAAGGTATACTCTGAGTATTTTAGGGGACTGCCGCCTGCAAGAGTTGTCGTAGAAGTAAGCAATCTACCGTTAGGAGCAGATCTCGAGATGGAGGCCATCGCCTACATACCGACTATACGAGAAGAACACTACTAACTATATGTACTTGAAAGGAGGTTATACTATTGGATGAGTTAATAAACGATATAGTTCAGCGGAGTAGAGAAGCACTGAGAGTAATAAGAGACTATGTGCATAAAACCCCGATAGAAGCGTCATCAACCTTCTCACGATTGGCTAACGGGAAGGTCTATTTGAAATACGAGAATCTACAGAAGACAGGAGCCTTCAAGGTCAGGGGAGCCCTCTTCAAGATATATAAGATAAAGGACAAATACGATGGCGTGGTAGCCGCCAGCGCTGGAAACCATGCTCAGGGAGTAGCATACGCTGCATCCGTATTTGGTCTAAAATCGATAATCGTCATGCCTGTGGGGGCCCCTATAGCCAAAATTGAAGCAACTAAAGGATATGGAGCGGAAGTAGTACTCGCAGGATCAGTATTCGACGAGACGCTTAAAGCAGCCCAAAAGATTGCAAAAGAAAAAGGATACTATCTAGTACATGCATTTAATGATCCAGACGTAATAGCTGGACAGGGAACAATAGCTTTCGAAATAATGGAGCAATTAGACAGCTTCGATCAAGTTCTCGTACCAGTAGGTGGAGGAGGACTAATCTCGGGTATTGGATCGGTCCTAAAGAAGTATAGGCCCTACGTGAAAATAATAGGGGTCGAGCCAAGTGTGGCTCCAAAAGCAACACGTGCCCTACAAGAAGGAAAACTAGTCACAATAAAGCCAGGCGTATCAATCGCAGACGGCCTTATCGTAAAGACACTAGGTGATCTAACATTCAAGATAATGACAAAGGTAGTAGACTCAATGGTAACAGTAGAAGAAGACGAGATAGCTCACGCGATCTATCTACTCCTTGAGCGAGGCAAAGTACTCTCAGAGGGAGCAGGCGCCGTTCCACTCGCGGCACTCCTATATGGGAGAGTGGATGCACGGGAGAAAACAAGTGTCGCAGTAATAAGCGGAGGAAACATAGATCTAACCCACATATACAGGATAATCCTTAGAGGCTTGGGACGTGAAGGCAGGCTCGCACGCATAGCGGGATACGTGCCGGACGCACCGGGCCAGCTGAGGAGGGTATTGGAAGTAATAGCTTCGAACAGAGGAAACGTGATAGGAATACAGCATGATAGAATAGATCCACGTCTACCA
This sequence comes from uncultured Desulfurococcales archaeon, assembly GCA_964425855.1. GTDB lineage: Archaea > Thermoproteota > Thermoprotei_A > Sulfolobales > Acidilobaceae > S143-63. The sequence goes on from CAYROE010000053.1 coordinate 2,491, forward strand.
GCATGGCATGCGAAGGTAATCGTAACTTTTGAAGCGCCTGGAAGAGACAAAATAAAGACGATAGTCAAAACGCTCAGAGAGGAAGGATACGAGTTCTGGGAAGAGGACTCGTATGAGTAGGATCATCGTCAAAGATACTCTTCATCCCACATAATACCGGATTCAAGAAGATCCCTAATCCGTTTAGGAACAATAGGACTACCATCACGGCCAAGAGGATAAACAAAGGGAAGCTCAACACTATACTGTCCAAAAGGCGACTCCAGCCAGAGCACAGCTGGACCACCAACCTCAAGATCACGAACTCTTTTCCCACCATAAACCTCTGCCACAGCCCACGTAGCGGTATGAATACTCATCTGTCCAGGCCCCAAGTTCCTCACAGAGAAACCAGGTAGATCATGAACCAACAATAGGCCTCTAGCCCTGGGAGGGTAATCACCCATTATTCCCCCAATAACAATACACGTCGCCACACGGGCCTCCCAGGGCTCAAGCGGTCTAAGCCCACGGAGATCCATAACTATCGATGGAGAAGAACAACCAAATTCTCTAGCAGAAACATGGGTATAAGGAATATTATTCTTACCAAGCTGAGAAGCCAGTATAGGATCATGAACCCGCGATATTACTAGATCGAGTCCATTTTCTCTTGCTACCTCATAAGATTCAATGTACTCGGTGACGAGCCAGCGTGTAGGCTTAGATTCTAAGTGCTCTATAACGATTAACGGGCTCTCGAAGACATTATCGGTGCCCGGCACGCTTAAGAGTATTCCCATACCTCTATCCCAACCAGCTAGGTTATGGTCGGAAATCCTTAAATACCACCAAGGAACTCCCTATGAATAACGAACCAACAGCTAAGAACAGGAAAGAGGTGTACAGAGATGGCATGTGAAGGAGCACCTGAGGTAAGAATCGGTAAGAAGTCAATCCAGAGCTATGTCCTCGCAATACTAATGAACCTAGTAGATCAAGGCGCAAACCAGGTCGTAGTAAAAGCAAGAGGCCGCAACATCAACAAGGCAGTCGACGCAGTAGAAATAGTAAGAAACAGGTTCGCCAAAGGCGTAAACATAGTAGTAGAGAGCTGTGAGATCGGCAGCCAAGAAATACCAATAACAGACCCACAGACAGGCCAGACCAGAACAAGAAGAGTAAGCAGTATCGAGATCTGCCTCAAAAAAGAGGCAGCCTAAACCCCCTCTAACATAACATAAACACAACAGTAAATACCGGGATTTTTCCGAGGAACAGCTCCTGCTCTAGTGACAGGAAACGTCTACCAATACTCGACTCGGTGCTAAGAGCATATCTCAATATATTCTAATCTTATACCATTCTCGTCAACAAGATATCCTTCTTGACGTAGCGGGCTAAGTAGCTGTCTAATCTAACGCTACGAATCAATAATGTAAAATAAGAGACAAGTACAATATAATGGATTCGGACAATAGGTGGATACGGTATGCAGGACCAGCTACTCAAGACCATCATCGAGAAGATGCTATCACAACTAACACCAGAGGAAGCAGCACGGCTCATTGATAACACTCTACTCTCTCCCCGAACAACTATACCAGATGTGCTCAGACTAATAGAGGAAACAGCGAGATACAGGCTCAACTGTGCAATGATTCCATCAGCATTAGTGTATAGAGTATACGACGCCGCCAAAAGCTCAGGAGCTCGGCTATGCACAGTCATAGGCTTTCCTCTAGGAGCAATTGCAGTCGAATCTAAGAGAACAGAAATACTAACAGTTTCCAGCTATGTCGAAGAAATAGACATTGTCGCACCCATATGGGCGGCAGAATCAGGTAACTACGATTACCTCGTGGAAGAATTAAAGGAACTAGTTGAAACCGCAAAAGAACAAGGTATAGAGATAGTCAAGATAATAGTTATGGCACCACTAGTATCGGACAACGTTCTATCAATGCTTGTCAAGGCTTCCGCCGAGGCTGGAGCAGACTACGTCAAGACCAGCACAGGGGTGTATTCCAAGGGAGGAGATCCACGATCAATTCTCCGACTATCAGAGCTCGCAGAGAAATACGGTCTAAAAGTAAAGGCTGCAGGAGGGATCAGAACAGCCATTGACATGATACTTGCCTTAGCAAGTGGAGCCCATAGAATAGGGACAAGCACAGGAGTTAGGATACTCGAAGACTACAAGAGATTACATGAGCAGTTAGCATAGGAGAACAGACGTGAGGATAGGGATAGTAACCAGCAAGAACGCAGAGCCACTAATAAAAAGCGTAATAGAGCATCTAGACCCAGAAATAGTCGAAAAAATAGATATCAAAATAATAACATTACCAATACCAGCAATAAGTCACCTCAACACATCAACGCTAGCAAGACTACTAGTACTACAGAAAGACAAACTAAAAGACATAGATATGCTCTTGATACCAGGACTCTGCAGAGGTTCAGCCCACATAATAGACGAAGCCACCGGTGTTACAGCATACAAGGCAAGTAAAGATCCCGGACTTCTACCAGAAGTACTACGACTAATACACAATGGAGAAAGGCTAAGTAAAGAATACCCGGTAGAGGACTACTATAGTAACCTACAATCAATACAACGGCCGACTCAAACAGCGTTCAAAATCAGACAACTAGATATACCATTAAGAGGCCCTCCCCTACTTATAGCCGCTGAGATCCCTCCCCTACTTAATGAACATCAATCCTCAATGCTCGCCGAGAGATACATAGAAGAAGGAGCAGATATTATCATAGTAGGATCAAGCAACTTCGAGAGCCTCGAGCTGTTCTCTAAGAGGATAGATATCGCACTCGACACAGGGAAGCCCGTCCTATGTGAGGCAGGATCTCGCAAAGCTTTCCGTATAGGTCTAGATAAAGGCTGCGAAGGATTCTCCCTCTCAAGTGATCAAATATTAGGTGGAGGAATCAGTAGCATAAGTGAATTAACTGATAAAGTAATTATAGTAGGTGACAGGGACCTCTCCAAGCTTATCCAAGCGGTTAGAATACTTGAGGAACACGGGGTAAAGAAAAATATAGTTGACCCGGTAGTAGGTCTGCCAATGATAGATTTTACTGAGACATTCTACAGGTATAGGAGAGCCTCATCACTCGGTTATCCAATGCTCTTCTCGGCCGCAAATGTCCTTGAAGAACTCAGTGCTGACACTTATGCAGTTCAAGGACTTCTCATGACAATCGCAGCTGAACTAGGAGCGTCTGTTTATCTCGTAGTTGAATCATCGTATAAAAGTATACATACAGTAGCAGAGGCGAGAGAAGCGTCTAAGCTGGTAACCAAGGCATTCTTAAAGAAGACGACTCCACGAGATCCCTTCACCAGGCTCCTAGTCATAAAACAAGAAAACCATCCACCTAAGATTCGTTTAGAAGAGTCATCGAAGGGAGGGATTGTCGATGCGCCCGAGTATCTAGAGCCCGAAATGGATAAAGGATATTTCATAATATATGTTGATCATGAAGCCGGTCAAATAATCGTAGTTTACAGGGAAGGATCTAAGACTATTGCATGGCGTAGCAGAGGTGCTAGAGGATTATTTAGAACTATAACTAGGAGCCTAGATATCTCCAGGGAGCATGCCGCGTACCTAGGCTACGAGTTGGCCAAAGCCCAGCTTGCTCTCGAGACGGGTAGAAGCTATATCCAGGACAAGCCTTTATTCAATTATCCATGGAGGGTGCAGTACTAGGATGAAACAGGTTATCGCCAGTGCACCAGGCAAGATTATTCTTTTTGGAGAGCACTTTGTGGTAAGAGGAACAAGAAGCATGGCATCCGCCATATCAAGAAGAGTCTATGTATCGATAACTGAGACAGACTCGAGGTATATCCGACTGATAAGTCCGGAGGCGGGCCTCGACTCCGTCATCAACCCAGAAACCTTAGAGCCCGGAGACCCTATGCTCGCCCCTCTAGCATCAATGCTCGAGTACATTAGGGATACTCTAGGATACAAAATTATTCCAATTACCATCAGGGTGAAAAGTGAGCTTCCCATAGGAGCGGGGTTGGGAAGTAGTGCGGCATTCTCAGCGGCTTTTGCGAAGGCATTCTTAACATTTATCGGAGAGGAAGATTCACTCGAATTGGTCCGGAAAATAAGCATGGTTGGTGAGACAAGAGCCCATGGAAAACCAAGCGGGATAGATACCACGATGGCTATAGAAGGCGGAACAATAATATATAAGAGAGGAGAAAACCCGGTAAAGATATCGCTCTCTTTGCCCAATGGGTACTCGCTTATTGTGGCTAATACAGGAGTAGAACGGTCCACTAAAGAAGTTGTCGAATTCGTCTTACGTAGAGCTGATAGAACATTCAGAGTATCTAGCTTACTCTATGAGGCGGTGGATAGACTAATTGATCTAGCATTGGGAGCGTTTGAGTCTGGTGACATGGAGTTGTTGGGAGAATTAATGGACGTGAACCAGGGATTACTGTACTCTATGGGTGCATCGAGTGGTGTTATAGAGAGACTTGTGTGGGCTGCTCGGAAGAATGGTGCGTTAGGGGCTAAGCTGACGGGTGCAGGTTGGGGAGGTAGTATAATTGTCTTAGCGGATGAAGTATTAGTTCCCGTTGTCAAGAATGTTCTAGTCAATGAGGGTGCTTTGGATGTGTTTGAAGTGTCCTTAGGCGAGCCCGGTGTTCGTATAGAAGGGTAGGATTATCTTGTTGTTCCATGCTTAAATTTTTCGAAACATTTATAAACTCTTGTTTCTCCATGAGAGGCTAGGGGGATTTAAAGATAACGGTTGATAACAAGAGGTTAACCCCTTATATATCCGAGGTGAATTCTTGTGGATGAGAATCAAGGAAATCAGAGATGTCCTCCAGACAAAATCGTATATGATCCACAACTAGGAGTAAGAGTATGCCTAGAAACAGGAGAAGTACTGGAGGATCAAATCATAGGAGACGAAGCAGAGTGGAGAGCATATACACCCGACGAAAAATCGCGTAGAACGCGTGTAGGAAGCCCTATCTCGTTCTCTAAGCCAAACATGGGTATCGACGTATACATGGGAGGATATCAGGAAGGAAGCAGAAAAATCAGAGGACTATCTAAACGCATCGAGAACATCAGGCTACAAAGAAGCTTCAGGATGGGTAGAGCCCTGAGTAGCCTAGAGAAAAACATAAACCAAGCCCTAAGACTAATAGACGACATATCGGCAAAACTAGAACTTCCCTTCGCAGTAAAAGAAGAAGCAGCCAGACTATATAGAGAAGCGGCAAGCAAAGGACTAACAAGAGGAAGAAGCATAGAAAGCATGGTAGCAGCAACACTATACGCTGCATGCAGAAAACATAAGTATCCCTGCACACTCGATGAAATAGCCAAGTTCCTAAAAATGAGAGACGCACCAGCGAAACGAGAAGTAGCCCGGAACTATAGGCTCTTGGTGAGAAACCTAGGAATAGAGATCCCAGTCATTGAGCCAGAAAGATTCGTATACAGGATAGCAAGTGCCCTAGATCTCCCAGATTATGTAGTAGTAGAAGCGATCAAAATAGTAAACATGGCCAGAAAGAAGGGATTAACCGCTGGAAAAGACCCAAGTGGACTAGCAGCAGCTGCAGTATACCTAGCAGCCCTCAAACATGGACTAAGAAAGACTCAGAAGGAAGTAGCACAAGTTGCTGGTGTAACAGAAGTAACTGTAAGAAATAGATACAAGGAAATAGACAAGGTTCTCGGACTAGGACGAATCGAGGATTAGCCAAGAGTTATGCAGGCTATAAGATAATTGAATAAACCATTATCGGGTATCGTAATCCTTTTTTCACTAGTAATTAAGACTAAGACTCCGAGATAGTTGTATCTAGTCTTCTCCTTAATCCAATTGAGGGAGAAGAAGATTAGACCTTACACTAGCGTAAGGGTAAAGTAAAATATAGTATTGTAGCGTTTCGTACTTTTAGATATGTTACCGTAGTCCGACTTTGCTCTCCAGTACCGGTATTACGAAGTCAAGATGTAGTCTTTCTAGGGTCTCTTTCTTGGGTATACCTCTTCTATCCCAGCCCCTTAGGTCATAATAGTGATCCAGTAGTTCTTCGAACTTGTCCTTGTCAAGTTTGGCTCCAGCATATGGACCCTTGGTTAGCGGCTGCTTGAACCATTTGATCGGTGGTTTGTCCATTTCTCTGCTCCAGTCTCCTAGCTCTCTTATCCAGAACGCTCTAACAAGTGCATAGAT
>CAYROE010000054.1:0-8715 GCA_964425855.1 uncultured Desulfurococcales archaeon
CTCCCAAGCCGGCGATCCCGGGTTCAAATCCCGGCGGCCGCACCATTATCCGTTTATTATTCTTCTAACATTTTACAAGAATGGATGATGTGGAATGGTGGGGCAAGCTTCGAGAGTTTCAAGTATTATCTCGTATCTGAAACTTGCGTTCTATATAATAATTATATTTGGCTTGATCACATATAGTTATGGTCTGTATGTTTCTAGCAAGGATTGGAAGATAGAAGTGGTTGGTGTCCCCAGAATAGATTATGTTTCTCCATCTGAATTAAAGGTAACAAGTACTCTTGAAATCTATAACCCTTCTGGAGACACTGTGACTCTTTACAATGTATGGTACAGTATCTATATTGATAATTACTATGTTGGAGAGGGATTCCTGCCATATGTAATTCTAGATCCAGGAGATAATCGCATAAACACGTCTATCACAATCGATATACTCGACTTGCCCTGCAGTGTTGCTCGAGCACTTTCTAGCGATAATACTGTTAACATAACAGTAAAAGGATACGCGGTATTCCAGCTAAAGCTCTATGGTAAAATAAACTATAAACAGCTAACCGTATCATTCGATAGAACAATCAAGGACGCGGAGTTTCCTGATGCCCCACCTGGAGCAAGCGAAATGTTGAGGCTCATCGTAGCGGTCTGTGACTCGCCACAGGACATAGTTACAATTATTACAAGTATGGGTTCTCAATATCCATTCATACCATAGTATATTGTTAAACATGGTTGCTCCAAGCAACTCGAAGGACGTATTTGTCATATTTTAGCTACTAGTCTACACCTATTTTTCAAGGGGGCTTAAGAATGCTAATAGAGTATCCTCATAGATTCGAGCGCTATGGTGCGATAACGATTCACGACATAGTTAAAGTACTAGAGCTTGACTCATCTAACTATAGAGGCTTCAGAGGGATATACCCGGTTTCCTATGATACTCTAGAGGATTATGCTGCAAGAACAGCAATGATCGTTCCAGTGAAGAATGAGGATCTATTAACGTTTGAGGGCGTGCTAAGAGCTATTCCTCATGGATCCCTTGTAATAGTGGTCTCAGCGTCTCAAAGAAAGCCTGTCGATATTTATAATCATGAGGTCGAGCTTGTAAGAGTTATACATGAATCTACTCGGAAAGGTATCCTAATCGTTCACCAGCACGATCCTACGTGGGCCGATGTGTTAGGGGATACACAGCTTTCAGACATGCTGGGTAAGAATGGGACCGTGAGGAGAGGAAAAGGAGAGGGAATGTTGCTAGGGGCATTAATCGCCGCGGGACTCGGATACAATTACATAGGATTTATCGATAGCGACAATTATGTGCCGGGTAGCGTTCATGAATATAGCTGGATATACTATGCAGGCTTCAGCATGTCGCGCAACCCATATACAATGGTTCGAATAAAGTGGTCATTTAAAGGTAAACTAGCCTCCTCCAGCATGTATCTTAGGAGACGTGGAAGAGTCTCTATGGTGACAAACAGCGTTCTAAACTATGCCTTATCCGTTATAAGAAGAGTGGAAACAGATATTATCAATACTGCAAATAGTGGCGAGCATGCTCTCTCAACAGAACTGGCATTGAGGCTCAAGTGGGCCGGGGGATTCGCGGTAGAACCCTTCCAGCTAGTCTACATGCTCGAAAACTGCTATCTAAGCCTGGAAGAGTCATGTGACCTTCTTCCACACGGAGTTAACATATACCAAATAGAGGCTCGAAACCCACATATACACGCTGAAAGAGGCGACGAACACATAGTAGATATGATAGCGAAGAGTCTCGGAACAATATATTATTCAAAGTTGAACAATGACAAGGTAAAGGAGAGAATACATAAAGTCCTAAAAGAATACGGGTGGACAAAACCTCTACCCAAAATACGTGTCTATGATCCACGCGGCGTTAACGCAGAGAAAATCACCACACGACTTCTAGCTGAAAGTAGAGACGTATATTTCTTCGAGGCAAAATAATTGCCTTACCATCACTCTTAGCAGGTAGAGCAGAGATTCAAAGGTACCAAGGACGAGGCACAACGGTGATTAGTAATGCATGGAAGACTGGTGGTTTTTAGCGATATTGATCATACTATGATGTCTTATACAGGAGACCTCGGAGAAGTACCATACATGATAGATCTCCTAGAGTCTGCTGGGATACCAGTAGTCCTGGTTACTGCTAAGACAATTACAGAAGTAGTCAATCTTCAAAGAAACCTGGGGATAAAGAAATGGTTCATAGCAGTAGTAGAAAGTGGCGCCGCTATATTTGCTGATACTGGAACATTACCATACGTATCGGGACACATAAGGCTCGCTGGAAAGGAACTAGAATACGTTGAATTAACAGCCAAAATAAATCTTGAGAAGTTAGACAATAGAGTGAAAAGTATTCTTAGGAAGAAGAATATAGAATGTAATCCTCCCATTGTCAACGTATGGGATTTATCCGGTGAAGAGCTCTCCCGAATAACAGGTCTTCCCGTGGAGCAAGCCAAGCTTATACCGACACGTGACTATATGCTTGTCTATTATACTCCCGACATGGAGTGTAAGAAAAAGATCAAGAATATTCTCGAGTCTAGAGGACTCTATGTAGGGCTTGGACGGAATTTCATCCATATAGGCCTTCATAGAGGAAAAGGCTGGGCAGTCAAATGGATGATGGAAAATGTACCGAAAATAAAAGGGAAAACTAGTATAGGTCTAGGAGATTCCGCCCCCGATATAGATTTCCTAGAAATAGTAGATCTCCCAATAATAATCCCTCATACAACTGGTCCTAGGATAAGGCTGACACGTCCTGATTACAGTATTGCACCCTATCCAGCTCCCCGCGGATGGGTTAGCTCGCTACAAGAATACATTGTTAGGAATTATAGCGGGCTCGTGTTTGTGTAGGATTTAAAATATAATGAAGTAGGAAAGTCTTTGTTGCCTTAGATATCGCAGGTCGGACATCCACCCGCATAGTCTTCGGCTACAGCGACTACTTCTTTAACTTTTCCGCTTCCTAGACGGAGCTTCGTCTTGCCCGGGGCATGTCTAGTCTCAGTATGCTCTAGAGCTTGTTTTGCTGTTGTTTCGGGGCTTGGCTCGACTGGTTCTTTTACAGGCTCAACGATTAAAGCCGGTAGGTCTTCTGACTCGTTGACAGGCTTCAGGACTTTTCTACCATCTTTAGTATATTCGACTTCTACTTCTCCATATTCTTCATGGTACTCGATATGTTTACCATGGTCTTTTCTTTCTTGATCTTTCTTCTCTTTTTCCTTTAGACCAAAATAGATTACCTGTTCGCTTTTACTCCTGTCCCTATATACGGTTGTTCCTTTTATTCCAAGCTTCCATGCTAGCAAGTATATTCTCCTGACAGTTTCTATAGGTTCATCGTGTCTAAGGTTGATTGTCTTGCTTGTTCCAGCATCTATCCATGCTTGCCAGATTGCCTGTTGCAGGAGATGCCACTCGGGATCGACGTCGTGAGCGGTCTTAAAGATTTTTCTAAGAGATCTCGGGATCCACTTGAGGTGCTGTATGCTTCCTGTCTCGGCTACTTCTAAGAACACCTCGGGTTCATCCATTTCTCTTTTTGCGAGTTCCTCTAGGAATAATGGATCTACTTCTATGAATTCGCCTACTGCAACCCTCCTTAAGAACGCTAAAGCGAATAATGGCTCTATACTAGAGCTGGCTCCAGCTATTATGCTTATGGATCCCGTAGGCGCTATACTTAATAACGCGGCGTTTCGTAATCCGAATTTTAGGGCTTGCTCCTTTACCAGGTTCCAGTCGGTCTTGGGTTTTTTCTCTAGTAGGCGTAGTAGTTTTTCACTGGGCTCAGAAAGGAATTCTCTTCTTCCCGTCTCTTTGTATACGATCTTAAGATAGTCTTCTGGGCTCTGGTATGGAAGTGTTTCATGTAGCCACCTGTATAGTTTTGGATTCCATGCCGGGAAGGGCCCTTTCTCCTTTGATAATTCTATACTTTCCATGTAGGCGTTCCAAGCTATCCATTCCGCTACCGACCATGCAAGCCTTATCGCGTCTGGGCTATCATACGGTATTCCAAGCTTTATCAGGAATCTAGCCCATCCCATGACTCCAAGACCGACTTTCCTAGTACGTAGGTTTGCATCTCGAATTCTTTGGAGGGGAGGTAGATTTCTATCGATAACATTGTCTAGTAGCCTTATAGCCAGTCGCACATCTCTTGCCAGGCTCTCCCAATCTATCTCTCCGTCTCTAACATATTTTTCAAGATTAATGCTCCCCAGGTTACATGCCTCCCAAGGAAGCAAAGGCTCCTCGCCGCATGGGTTTGTCGCATTTATTTTTCCTAGGTACCAGGTAGGATGTCTTCTGTTGATTTCATCTATGTTAAGGAATCCGGGATCGCCGCTTTCCCAGGCTCCAGTCACGATTTTATCGAATAGATCTTTTGGATCTATCCATTTTACGATGGCGTCTTCTTCTTCCGCGAGGGCTATTGCTTCATCTACTGTTACTATAAGGGATTCATCGAGGCTTATGCTTCCGCCGTTTTCTTCTAGCTCGTTAATTATTACTTCCTGTACCCAGTCATCGCTAATATAGTGTCTGGCCCTTGAGATCGCGTAGTATCTTGAGTCGCGTTCTCCTCTTAGGTCTGTTTTTCTAGGATTGATGAGTGGCCATTGCTCATTGTTTTCTAGTGCTTTAAAGAAGGCATCGTAGAAGCCGACACTGATGTTGAAGTTTTGTAGATGGGTGTCTTTTAGCTGACCTGTTTTAGCTAGGATGAATTTCTCTATATCGGGATGCCAGATATGCATTATTCCCATGTTTGCTCCTCGTCTCTTTCCTCCTTGTTTTACTACGTCTGTTGCCACATCAAAGAGTCTCATAAAGCTAAGTGGGCCGCTTGAAAGCCCACCGCTACTCGTCACGATATCGTTCTCGGGGCGTAGCTCTGAAAAGTCAAAACCAGTTCCCCCACCACTCTGGTGGATTAGCACTTGTGCTCTGAGAGCATCCATTATACCTTCTTGATCCGGAGTGGTCATTGCGTCTCTTACAGGGACAACAAAGCATGCCGAGAGTATCTTGAGCCGCGTACCTGCGTTCATCAACGTGGGACTATTTGGCATGAACCTAAGTGTACTTAGCAAATCATAGAATTTCTTTGCATACTTTTCGACTTCTTCGCTCGATTTACCATAGTCTTTTTCTACCTCGGCTAGGTATCTAGCGGTTCTCCAGAAAAGCATTTGAGGAGTTTCTCTAAATCTCCAGGTTTCAGGATCCTTTAAAAGATATCTGGCTTCTAGAACTTTCAAAGCATTAAATGAAAGTAGGAGATCTCTCTCATCAAACCCGTTCCAGTTATCCTTTCCATAGACATCATTATAGATATGAGCTAGCTCGAATCTCTTCGCGGCCTCGAACCATTTAGGATTAGTTATGCCTCTCTCAACCATAATTTTAGCTATTTTATCAGCTAGGACAGCCGAGTAAACTTCTCTCTCCTTTATTGATTTGAGTACCTCGTCTAGTAAATCTAGAGCGTCTTCTTCTGAAAGCTCCGCTCCTAACACAGCTTTTCTTATCGACGCTCTTAGTTTAGCTAGGCTGAATGGCTCTTTTCTCCCGTCTCTTTTTATTACATTGGATGGTATCATGGTTCAGACCCCTTGTTGAAATAGCGTAAAGAGTGACCTGGCTATACTTGGTAAACTCCAGGTGTCTGCGAAATCAATTGTTGGGTCCTGGGTTTGATAACGGTTCATGGATGTTTTGGTAGTTTGTCTGGTTTTGTTTCGAGCTCATTGTGGGGTTCTACACGGTCACTTATACTCCATTAACGGTAATACCATATCTAATCTAAGTAGTGGCGAGCATTATGAATAAACTACATAGGTATAAGTTTACTAATAATACAGTTGTTATGATGGAATATAGGATGGGTCAATTAAGAAATATAATTAATTAAAATAATATTAAATAATATTGGGGGGAGAGGAGCCTCGGCAAGGAAGAATAAATCGTCAAAAGATAAAAAGAAGACAAAGAAAACAAGAAAAAGAAAGAAATGGACTCTCGATATAGAGAGTGTATCAAAAGAATTATCATCAATCCTAGTAGAAAGGCTTGGTCTTGATTATGCTGGAATCGAACCGGAATTTATACGCGATATAGTTGCATCAATAGTACAAGGCATAGCGGAGTCCAGGGCTACTAAGCCCTCTATGGAGAGCCTATACAAGAATATCTATAGGAACAAGCACTCCTTCTTTAAAGCCATAGCTGCAAAACTTGTCACACGGGAAAAACTCTCATCCGAACAATTAGAGTTTATCCTTGCCTATGCACCAGACATAGCCGGCAAGGCTGCCCCATATCTTTATAAGGAAGCAAAAAGGATCGATGCCGATCACATAATCGATTCATTACGATTATTATGGACTAGATACGGTAGTCCTACACCGATCGAGTGTCCTCGTTGTGGTTTTAGAGCACTCACACCAGAACTAACATGTATCGTGTGCGGAGCCCAGATCGATGAGAAGGAACTAAAAGAGTACATTGGTTTTGAGGCATTATTAGAGGATTTTGCGAGAAAAGCACCGTTAACCGTAATTCAAGAAGTAATCTCGTCCGGCCTAGTTTTATATGATGGAGAACGAATTATGCCATTATCTCAGAGATCGAGAGGGTATTTTGTAGAGCTTTATCTTACTCAAAGAGAAAAGGAGATATTGGAGAGAATTATGAAGGAAAGACAGGCTCTAGGAGACTACTTCTAATGAGTTAATTGTTTCTATATAGGATCTACAATATGAACAAATATCACCGTTATTTGAGTATCCTCCACATAAACGACACGTTTTATTCTTTAATGGTAGTTTTCGTGTTAATAGGGAGATGCTCTTAAACGAGCTAAATTCGAGTTCAGGCCTGCCTACTGCCACACTATAGAAAAGCAGTTTGGCGTTCCTCAGATTGGGCCTGCATGGGGTTTTCACTAATGGTATTGTATCTTTATTTAACGCCAAATATGCTGCCAAGAGTTCTCCTTCTGCACGCTGGGTTCCTGATATGATAGATATAGAATTTAACTGTAGGATAGGTAGGGATTCACTTAACAGGAAGGATTGTCCTCTTAACACTGCTTCTAGCATGAGTAAGTTTAGATCTGTGCGGGTGAGAGGAAGAATTATTGCTTGAGCTCCGTGTTTCTTAGCTAGTTTTAATGACCAGGCACGATCATATCTCCAACAATAAAATGGGTCCGTCACGTTATGGCTAGGAGGAGCGATGTTGGTTACATAGAGATTTTCGCCCGGCTTATAGTCTCTGAGTTGTTCGTAGAAATATTGAGGAACAGCTATGATGGTTTCTACATTGTATTCTGATTCTATTCTGGGAACGAATTTAGAGAGAATCAGTGAATGGATCGGGTTAGTGAAAGTTATTGGAAGTAGGATTTTTGAGTTTGGTTCTAGCTTCTTTGTAGATGCTAGGGATCGGTGTATTGTTTTCTCTAGTGTTCTTGAAAGGCATTTTTCGCAGAGATAGTCTCCGCTGTATCTACGATAGTATACTGCTGATCTTTTCCTACATACTGTGCATGTCTTGTGCATGTTCCATGGCCCTCTGCCTGTAGGTATAGGCGGTTATAGATAGTATTGTGTTTTTCATTTTCTGTGTGAGGATTCTGGATAACATCCTGGTAATATGGAAAAGTTTTTATAGAAGTAATCTGACAATAGTATTCTGGAGTCTAAAATAAAAAGGTATCACAGGTGAGAACAATGGCAGTAGGACCAGGCGTGCCGGTTCTAATACTGAAAGAGGGCACGCAGAGGACATATGGCAGAGACGCTCTCCGCTCAAACATCCTAGCAGCTAAGGTACTCGCCGAGCTTCTCAAGACCAGCCTAGGCCCCAGAGGCCTCGACAAGATGCTCGTAGATGCATTCGGAGATATCGTAGTGACAAACGACGGAGCAACAATCGTAAAAGAAATGGAAGTACAACACCCAGCAGCTAAACTACTCGTAGAGGTAGCAAAAGCCCAGGATAGCGAGGTAGGAGACGGAACAACAAGCGTAGTAGTACTTTCGGGAACAATGCTAGAGAAAGCCGAGAAACTCCTAGATGAGAGCATTCACCCAACCATTATAATGAGCGGATACATTAAGGCCCTACACAAGGCCCTAGAGATACTCGACCAGATCGCCGAACCAATCAATGTCGAAGACGATAATGTCCTAAGAAGGATAGTAGAAACCACACTCTCAAGCAAAATCGTGGGACACGGACCCGAGAAAGAAAAAATCATAGAAATGGTAATCGAAGCCATTAAGACAATTGCTGAGAAACAGCCTGACGGAACATACAAGGTAGATCTCGACAATGTAAAGATAGAGAAAAAGAAGGGAGGAAGCCTCCTCGACTCCAAGCTAGTCAGAGGAGTAGTCATCGACAAGGAAGTAGTTCATCCAGGAATGCCCAGGAGAGTAGAAAATGCAAAGATCCTAGTCCTAGATGCACCACTCGAGATACAGAAACCTGACCTAACGACAAAGATAAGAGTAACAGACATAGACCAGCTAGACAAGTTCCTCGAAGAAGAGACAAAGCTACTCAAAGAAATGGTCGACAAGATTGTGAGTGTTGGTGCTAATGTTGTTGTGACTCAGAAGGGTATTGATGAGGTTGCGC
>CAYROE010000055.1:0-8509 GCA_964425855.1 uncultured Desulfurococcales archaeon
AAGTCTATGGGGAACCCAGCCTGGTAATCAATGGACTTGGTTGAGGAGGTGGGCTTAGATGACTAGAAATAGGGGCACACCATTAAAGGTTCTCGCCCTTGTAGTTGGAGCAGTACTTTATATGACTATACTATGGTTCCTCGAACAACCCTATAACTTGACTCTCGCACCGCTGATAGCAGGAATAATAATAGGCTACGTTACAGGTAGCGGAAGGGAAGCCTTCCTCTACGGCCTAATAGCAGGTGCTGTTTCTATAACGTTAATACTTAACACCAACATGCTCTACGCATTCAAGATAATTGCTAGTATCGGTGGGGGACCAGTTGCGTTGATCGTCCTACTATACCATCTGTTAACGCCGGGCTTTATCGCCGCTACTACACGCTACATATTTCCCGAGTAAACAAAATATGGGAAATAAAGATAGTGTGAGATTCATCTATTGTTTTTCCTTTCTCAAATGATACTCTACCATTCCCCAAACAGTGCTATAGTAGAATGTTACATAGGCGATTTTTCCTCCTTTCTCAACGACATAGCGTGCCTCATCCAAGTATTCTGGTAGCTTCTCTGCGGCCTGTGAGGGGTCACTCACTCCTTCTGATACTAGTTTTTGTACGGCGCCAAGCCATTTCTCTAGTTGTTGCTTGTGTTGCTCAAGGTACTCTGTGCCTGGTAGAGGGTCTATCCCATAATGTGTAGGGACTATCTTGTTTGGATTCAGTTTCTTCATCTTCTCCAGGCTCTCAATATAGAGTTTGGGCCTGAAGGGTGGTGGAGTAGTTGGAAGCCTGATCCTCGTACCATCTACGATAAATGATACTCCTGCAGCGTCACCAGTATATAAATGTCTTTGGGGTTCCTGTAGTATGCTCATGTGATGGCTGGCATGTCCAGGGGTATACTGTATGAGGAGGCGTTGATCCCGGCCTAGCTCTATGATCTCTCCGTCTATGGCAGCGTGGAGCTGGTCTTCGGGGACGGGGATTGGTTCCCCGTAGAGTATTGCGATTTCTCCCAGGACCTGCTGGCTTGCCTGCCATAGTTTTCCTGGATTTGCTAGGTGCTTGTATCCTCTTGGATGTACTATTATCTTTGCACGAGGATAACGTTTCGCTAGATGTCCTGCTGCTCCTCCGTGATCTAGGTGGATGTGTGTAACTATTATATAGTCTGGTTCTATTCCTTGCTCGTCGAGCTTATTTATTAGGAGGTCGCTTGTTGAGGCAGGCCCTGTCTCGATAAGCGCCACTTTTTCGTCTCCAATTATAAGATATGATGCTATTAGTTCTCTACCGTAACCCTCAGGAGTAACATCTATTATGACTAGATCGTTTTCTCGCGGCACAGAATATACACCATGTCTTTATATCGAGTGCGAGCTAGAATATTATGTATTCGCGTATAGTTCACGCTTATTGAATATATAGGGAACAATACCATATACGTGGAGGGATACATTATGAGCGAGGATACCTATGAAGCCCTAGATGCAGGAATCGAAGCTGCCCTGAGGCTTATGGCCCAAGTTGATCTCGACAGGCTCGAGAGGCTAGTCGAGATACTTCCCAAGATAGAGAAGCTACTGGCACTATTAGATAAGCTGGACGACAATACAATAGCTTCCCTAGAAAAACTCATCGATCTACTGCCTGTCTTGACTTCGAGACTCGATAACACTGCTCCATGTATAGAAGAAGCCTTCAGATCCGTCGAGGGAGCAGAGCCCGTTACGGGATTAAAGGGGCTTCTCAACCTTCTTAGAGACAAGGAAGTCCAGGAGGGTATCGGAAAAGCTGTTGCCGTCCTGCGTGTTCTAGGAAAATGTAAGATCTAGCCCGTTAGAAAAAATAGTAATTGGAGGGTGCCGTCCCACCATTAACTAATCTACGTAAATAACCCCTCTTTTTCTCGTTTTTCCGCCGCTAAGCGGCGCACTGCCTCTATTATTGTTTTGAGACTGCTTCCAGGAAGGAATACTTCTCTTACACCCATTTTCTTGAGGGGCTCTATGTCTACCAGTGGTATGGTACCTCCCACTACCACTGGTATATCGTCTGCTCCTATCTCTTTGAGTTTCTCCATCAATTTCTTTACATGGTGTATATGTGCACCCGACAGTATACTTATTCCTATCACGTCTACGTCTTCTTGTATAGCAGACATTACTACTTGTTCCGGCGTCTGTCTTATACCCGTGTATACTACTTCGAACCCGGCGTCTTTGAGTGCTCTCGCTATTACTTTTGCTCCCCGATCGTGACCGTCTATTCCGAGCTTGGCTACGAGGACCTTGAAGGGCCTCTTAGCCTTTATCTCCTCTCTAATAGATTGGAGGCTCGACATATACGCCATACACCTCCTTCAACGCACCCATGATCTCTCCAATAGTTGCCTTTGCCTTAACCGCCTCTAGCACATAGGGCATAATGTTTTCTCCTCTTGAAGCGGCCCTCTTGAGGTTCTCGAGAGCAGTGTTCCATTTTGCTCTGTCTCTCTCGCTCCGGATACGTTTCACCCTCTGTTTCTGCCTCTCCTCTATTTCCTCCTGGTCGAACTCGAGGAGCGGGACCTTACGGATGTCTTCTTCCTCTTCTTCGACGAACATGTTTACCCCAACTATGACTCTTTTTCCAGCATCGACTTCTTGCTGGAACCTGTAGCTCGCCTCGGCTATTTCTCTCTGGGGGAAGCCCTTCTTCACGGCCTCCAGCATTCCACCCATGCGCTCTATCCTGTCAATGTACCTCCACGCCCGTTCCTCGATCTCGTCCGTTAACCATTCTACAAAGTAGCTTCCTCCACAGGGATCAATCGTATCTACGACCCCGGTTTCATAGGCTATGATTTGCTGTGTTCTGAGAGCTATCTTGGCGGCGAACTCGCTAGGGACCCTGAATGGCTCATCGAAGCTATTTGTGTGAAGGCTCTGCGTCCCTCCGAGGACTGCTGCGAGAGCCTCGATCGCTGTTCTGACAATGTTGATCCAGGGTTGCTGTGCCATAAGGCTTACTCCAGCTGTCTGGGTGTGGAACCTCATCCAGAGGCTTCGCTTTTTCTTCGCACCGAACCAGTCACGCATTATTTTTGCCCACATCCTTCTTGCTGCCCGGAACTTTGCGATTTCTTCGAAGAAGTTTATGTGGCTGTCCCAGAAGAAGCTTAGTCTTGGCGCGAATTCGTCAACATCTAGGCCTCTAGCTGTTAGCTGCCTGACGTATTCTATTCCATCTGCTATGGTGAATGCTAGTTCTTGTACTGCTGTGGAGCCTGCTTCTCTTATATGATATCCGCTTATGCTTATCGGGTTCCATTTAGGAATGTTCCTTATGCTCCATTCTATTAGGTCCATCGCTACCTTTACAGCGGGTTCCGGTGGGAACACGTAGCTTTTCTGTGCTATGAATTCCTTGAGTGGATCATTCTGGGTTGTGCCACCTATCTTGTGTCTTGGTACTCCCTTGCTTTCTGCCACGGCTACGTAGAAGCTTAGGAGGACTGGGGCCGGCGGGTTTATTGTCATGTTAGTTGTGACGGCTGACATGTCTATGTTGCGGAAGATTATATCCATGTCTACTATTGTTGGGACGCTAACTCCTACTATTCCTACTTCTCCCTCTGCCATTGGGTCATCAGGATCTATTCCTATTAATGTTGGATAGTCGAATGCGAGGCTGAGCCCTGTTTCGCCGTGCTTTATGAGGAATAGGAGTCTCTGGTTTGTTTCCTCGGGTCCTCCGAAGCCGCTGAACATTCTCATTGTCCATAGTCTTGCCCTGTACATTGTTGCGTGTATTCCTCTCGTGAAGGGGTATTCTCCGGGGAAACCGAGTTTTTCCATGTAGTCGTGGTCTTTGATGTCTAGAGGCGTGTAGATTCTCTTGACTGGTATCCAACTAAGAGTATTGAATTCTTCCATTCTCTCCGGGAGCTTTCTCAGCCACTCAGGTACAAGCTCTTTTTCATATTTCTCGTAAGCCTCTGCTATACGTTTCAAGGAGTCATCGTTAAATAAGCTCGACAAGTCGCGGCACCCACAATAAGACTATTTTTAGAACAGTTATTATCTTTTCAAATAAGATCTATTAGTAGGTTAAACCATAAAGAAAACTGGATACGGTGTCCAGAAAGGGGAGAAAACATGAGAAAAATATACAGCGAAATCCTAGGAGAATACGTCGAGCTACCAGACAAGCCCACACGAATAGTAAGCCTCGCACCATCAATAACCGAAACCCTATACCTACTCGGACTAGAGCAAAGAATAGCCGCCGTAAGCCACTTCTGCAACAAACCCGAAGAAGCCAAACAAAAACCCAGAATAGGAAGCTACTTCCAAGTAAACACAAGAAAACTTGAAGAAATAGAGCCAGACCTCATACTCGTAACAACGGGAGCCCAGAGGAAACTAGCACTAGACCTACACGCAAAAGGATACAAGGTATACCCAGTCCCGCTCCCCACCTCAATATACGGAATCATAGACAACACAATAACGATAGGACACGTGACCAACGCCATCGAGCCAGCCAGAAGACTAGCAAGAGTGCTAGCTAGAAAAGCAGTTCTACTAGAGGGACAAGTCATGAATAATCCAAGAATATACTATGAGATCTGGCTAGGAGGCCCGGTAACAATAGGTGCCTATAGCTACATAACAGACGCACTCAACCACATAGGAGCAACAACCTGCTTCGAAGACCATGAACAACCATGGATAATCAACCCTGACCCAGAACAAGTCAAACAATGTAGACCCGATATAATACTATACGAAATACCACCATACAGCGAGAACATCATAAAACTGATCGAGAAAAGCATAAAGGAGAGAGGACTAGACAAGAACAAGATACTAGCCATTCCACCAGACAGCCTAGCACACTACGGCCCGGACTTATTCAACATACTAGAAGACCTCGTCCTAAAACTAAACGGCAAGACGCCAGTAAAAACACAGATAATCTCCTTCGAGGAGCTACTAGGATACAAAACTACTTAGTCAAGAAACTACAATGAACCGACAAGGTGCCTAAAGAGTGACGGAAAAAAAGTGTCTAGATAGGGGATTCGTCGTATGGCTCACAGGACTACCCGGAAGCGGTAAGACAACTATAGCGTCAAAAACAAAAGAGATCCTCGAGGCAAGAGGATACCGAGTAGAGCTCATAGACGGAGACTGGGCCAGGAGAACAATAAGCCTCGGTGCAGGATATACACGTGAGGAAAGAAGAATACACCTCCACAGGATAGCATGGGTCTCAAGGCTCCTAGCAAGAAACGGAGTAATAGTGCTAGCAAGCTTCGTCTCCCCCTACAGAGAAGTAAGAAAAATGATACGCGATATAATCATCGAGGAAGTACCATTCGTAGAAGTATATGTCAAGGCCAGCATAGACACAGTGATAAAAAGGGATCCAAAGGGACTCTACGCGAAGGCTCTAAAAGGAGAGATAAAGAACATGACCGGAATCGATGATCCCTACGAGCCACCCGAAAACCCTGACCTCGTTCTAGACACTGAGAACAATCCCGTAGAGAAGAACGTTAAAGACCTCGTAGAATACATCAAGTCAAGATTCGGCCTAGATCTCTAAGAATAAACTATTAGAATAAATCGACCTACACACCATTAACCACTCGTGGAGGAATGATCAAAATTGGAGATCCAACAGGACAAACCAATATTCGTACTCGGGCTCGATAGCACCCCGCCACGTCTCCTATTCGAAGAGTTCAAGGGCGAGCTATCCAATATCGAGTCAGTAATAGAATATAAGCAACCAATCAAAAGCACTCATCCACCTATAACGATTCCAGCATGGATAAGCATGAGCACTGGAAAAACACCAGGCGAACTAGGCCTGTACGGGTTCAGGCATAGACGAATCGGAAGCTATGACGACCTCTATATTGCGAATTCTAAGCTCATAAGGACTAAGACTCTATGGGCCAGTATAGGGCAAAGAGGAGGCAACAGTATTGTTGTAGGCGTACCTCCCAGTTATCCTCCTAAACCAATGAAGGGCGTCCTAATAAGCGATTTCATAACGCCAGACGCTTCAAAGCCATACACCTGGCCCCGGAGCCTCAAACAGGAGATCGAGCGGCTCCTCGGAGGCCCATATATGTTCGACGTAGAATTCAGGAGCCACGACAAGGACAGGATAAAGAAGGGACTTTGGCGGATGACAGAATTACAGTTCAAAGTACTCAAGCATCTAGCCAAGACAAAGAAATGGACCCTATTCTTCTACGTACTCATAGGAACCGACAGAGTACAGCACGCATTCTGGAAATACTATGATCCAAGCCATCCAAAACACCCTGAGCGAAGCAAATATGAGGACGTAATACCAGAATACTATAAGTTAGTCGATAGACTGTTCGGCGAACTCCTAAACGTACTGCCCAAGGAGACACAGTTCATAGTAGTATCTGATCACGGCGCGAAACCTATGAAGGGAGCATTCGCAGTTAACGAATGGTTAATACAAGAAGGATACCTAGCCCTCAAAAAATATCCCTCAGAGCATGGCGTCGACCTCAAGCCAGACATGATCGACTGGTCTAAGACCACTGCTTGGGGGTGGGGAGGATACTATGCCAGAATATTCCTAAACGTCAAGGACCGGGAACCAATTGGAATAATAGACAAAGAAGAAGTACCCGGCATAATAGAAGAATTGAAGAAGAAACTGTCCTCAATAAAGGGACCAGGCGGGGAACCATGGAACACTAATGTCTACACGCCAAGCGAACTCTACCCGGAGGTCAACGGCGATCCACCAGACCTAATAGTATACTTCGACGACCTCTACTGGAGGAGCGCAGGCACAATAGGCTGGAAGGATCCATATCTCGAAGAAAACGATAGAGGCCCAGACGACGCGGTACACGACTGGTATGGTGTCCTAGGATCAAGCGTAGAACCCTATGAGAAGCCGGTTACCATTACAGAGCTATTCACTAAAGGATACAGGCTCCTCTAACCATAATCGACTCAACCATTGTTCCCACGATAAAAAGGATGATATTAGATATTGTATAGGATTACTCGACGAAGGGATTATCGAAAGACAATACGACTTGTGCGACCTCAGGACGCATCATTTCTGGCGGAGGTATCTTTCCTTCTTTGAGCATTTTCCTGATCCTCGTACCGCTTATCTTAATGCGGTGCTCTTCACCGTGTGGACATGTTTTTTCGGTTACCATTCCGCCACACCTCCTACAATAGTAGGCTTCTCTGATGAATAGTGGTGTTATTCCTAGGTCTGGGAATTCCTTGAATATTTCCCAGGCCTCGTATGGACCATAATAGTCTCCTACGCCAGCATGGTCTCTGCCTACTATGAAGTGTGTTGCTCCGAAGTTCTTTCTCACTATGGCATGGTGTATTGCTTCTCTTGGCCCCGCGTAGTTCATGTTCATTCTTAAGGCGGCGAGGACTACTACGTTCTTTGGGAAGTAGTGTTCTATGAGGGCCTTGTAGGCTTTGAGTATTACGACGTCTTTGTAATCTCCTGGCTTCTTCCACCCTACTAGTGGGTGGACTAGGAGCCCGTCGGTAAATGTTAGCGCTGATTTCTGGACGAACTCGTGGCCCCGGTGTGGAACATTCCGTGTCTGGAAGGCCACTATTCTCTTCCAGCCTCTTTCCCTAAAGAGTATGCGGGTCTCCACCGGCCAGAGGGTATAATCCTCGAAGGGGTTCTTGAGGGTGCTTAGTACGTCGATAGGTCCTCCAATAAGTAGTTCCTTCATGCTCATGACTCGTCTGACGCCTGGATGCGCTGTATCAGCGGTCTTATACACTTTTAGCGCGTAGTCCTTCTTATCCCATCCATAGATTTCCTCTACCCTCATTACTGCTAGAATGGTTCCCTTATGGGTGAGGGCCACGTCGTCTCCTTCCTTCACTCCTGCTATCTCGTGGGGATCAACGTCCAAGACTATAGGTATGGTCCAGGGAAGATCGTTCGAGAGCCTCATAAGATCCAGCACAGAGAGATAATCCTCCTGAACCATGAAGCCCTGCAAGGGGCTGAATGCTCCATGCGCGATATCCTCAATATCTATAGCCTTATGCACGCCGACCTCGATCTTCACGAGCTCCTTAGCCTCCTCAAGCAAATGCTCCCTTCTCTTACCAGACACCATCCGATTAACAATCCTCCCGCCATGAGGCCTCGAGACCATACTGCATCCCTCCACTTAACTCTCCGAACCACGCTCCTACGCTCGACGATAACTGAATCAGAGATACCCTAGACGCTTTAACCGCTCAAGAATCTGCTTCTTACTCTCCTCAGGCAAGTCAATATCGTCCTCCTGAGCCTCATACGTAGCAACAACCTCTCTAAGAATATACGTAACAAACTGGCTCACACTGGTGAACCCAGTATCCTTAATGATCTCCCTAAGCCTCTCATAGAGAGTCACAGGAATCGAAACCGTAGTATACTTAGTCTTCTTCGACTCCGACACACACCCCACCCACTTA
>CAYROE010000056.1:0-2960 GCA_964425855.1 uncultured Desulfurococcales archaeon
CTATCCTGCTGATAATATTTCCATTCAAGCACGAGATCCTTTACAGGAGAAGAAGCCAGTCGAACTCTTATCGAGGACCCTCTCGCATAACTTGTTATAAGATCCTTAGGAGACCCCTCAGCCGCTATCCTACCCTTATGGAATATATAGACGTAGTCCGAGTGTCTTTCCGCTTCTTCGGCTATGTGGGTGGACAACAGTATGGTCTTATCATGTGAGAGTTCTTTCAAGAGCCTCCATAGTTTTTCACGGGCCACGGGATCCAGGCCGCTTGTAGGTTCATCTAAAACAAGTATTTTTGGATTTCCAACTAGGGCTGCCGCGATTGATAGTCTCCGCCTTTGACCGCCACTGAGCTTGTCTACTCTGTGCTTAGCATATTCAGATAATTCTACTTGATCCAATACCTCTAGGGCTCTCTTCTTTGCTTTTCCCGGAGAGAGCCCCCTAATCAGGCCGAACCATATAAGATTCTCTAATGCTGAGAGCTTCTCTCGAAACGGCATGACTTGGGGAGCATACCCTAAACATATGCGTGCTAGAAGTGCTTGTCTCCTATCATCCCACAGATCATATCCGCAGATCCTTATTTGGCCACTTGACGGTCGTAGAGATCCTGTGAGCATGTTTAGCGTTGTTGTTTTGCCGCTTCCATTCGGTCCCATGAGCGTTGTTATGCTTCCTTCTTCTACTCTGAGAGATATATTGTCCACAGCTAGGTATCCGTTAGGATATCTTTTAGACAAGTTGTATGCTTCTATAATGGCCAATTGTCTGGCACCAAGATAATATGTAGAGTTTTCTCGTGTATATTCTTTCTCTGCTGTTGTAATAGCATGGGATAGATTGTAAATATCGACTTGGAAGGATGCCAAGTTATTGAGACAGATTAAGGAGAATATGAAGGTCCTATTTCATCCTTGATCAATGGTGGTGTATAGGGCTAGGAGCTTCTTACTCTCATGATCTTGGGTCGGCCCATGATAATCCAGTATTCTACCGTGACTCCGGGCTGAAGCTTTGAAACGAGTTGCTCGTCGTCCGTCGGTTTCTCTACTTCGAATGTATCATAGGTCTCCATGTCCATTATTTGGAGTAGATCTCCCATGTCTGCAAGTATCTGTCCTAGCCTTTTCTCGATTATGGGTACTTGTACTCTTGTATCGACTGGTGCTACGAGAGTCTTTTTCTGGCCAGTGAAGACACTTATAGCAACTACGTGGGCTTTCGCGCTTCCGTGCTTACCTGTTTTTGCACGGGTTATTTCAACAATCCTGCATGGCTCGCCGTCGATAACTATGTAGCTTCCCTTCTTGAGATCTCCGAGAGTCGCATAGTTTACGCTCACTATATTCACCCGCATAACATAAGGGATTATGCCAGGTTATAAAACCTAATATACGACGCTCGATAATTAAAGAGTAAATGATTCGTACTACTGGGGGACGACTAGTGGCTTGGAATCTCGAGAAGATACTCGTATATACATCTATAGGCTTCATTATAATTGTTCTCATAATAATATTTGGCCTTGGATCATTACAAGTCCCGGGTTATCCATGGCTTGTCAATGGCTCATTTGCTGAGTATACTTCGAACGTGTCTCTCCAAGGACTGAATTTAACTTACAAGTTAAGGCTGAAACTAGTAAATAGCACTGATGATTATGCCAGGCTACTATTGATTTCCTCCAGGACTACTCCGGGTTCAGGGGAATATATTACGGGGACTGCAGACGTCTATTTTTATTATTCAAACAAGACATACGTACTAGACGATCTAGTTCCAGAATCATACAATACCACAACTATAACAGTAAATGGTAGAGAATACGAGTGCATAGTATACACGTATAAAGATAATACTGGCATTCTATACCTCTACGTCGATAAAGAAACCTATTTTCCGATTAGATGGGTTTTCAAGGACGCGATCGGCGGATATATGGATCTAGTCTATGATCTAGCTGATACGAACATTGAGGGTCTCCGATGACAGTGTTAACCGGGGAGTAAACACTCCTCAAAGATCCTAACTACTACGCCTTAACGCTGAAAAATACCTTCTAACCTCGCGCCCGGCCGGCGACCCTGTCAACTTTCTAGTAATACGGCAGAAGCTACACTCTCCCCTAAGACTCAATAACCCACAATACCTACAGGGCTGGGCCTCAACGATCCTCGGATACTCAGGTCCTTTTCTTGCCAGATTCTTAACGTACTGGATCTTAATACTTGGAAACTTTTCTTCCAGCTTATTAATGAATTCTTTGATCGTGAAGTCAAGCGAATCAAGTCTTGCGTGAGGACATTCCTCATGGTAATACGGGAGTCCTCGGAGCAATGAGTAGAGAAATGATTCTTTCTCATATACCGTATAGAGTGGTTTTATTTTGCGAACTGCAAGGCCATTAATGACCTCGGAGACAGGAACAAGTTTCCCAATATTCTCCAGGTTCTGGAACAAGAACTCTTTGATAGCATAGGAACCGACATCATCCGCATTATGACCAGTTGCAACACTATCAGCTCCAAGCTCTATACCTGCTGAATTCATCACATATCGCTTCACGACACCACAAACGCTACAAGCCCTCCTTCTAAGCCTCATAGCCATCTCGGGAATACTGTATCCTAGCATCTCCTTGACATCGAAAATAACTAGCTCAAGGCCCAGTTTATCAGCAAGCTGAACAGAGGCCTCCCTGCTCCTCCTACTGTACTCGGGAATCCCTAGATCAATATGAAGAAGTACTAGCTCGAATCCTACTTGATCCCTTAAACGGTCAAGAACGCCTGCCAGGGTCGCACTATCCTTTCCACCGCTAACCGAAGCGATTACCCTATCACCTTTCTTTAAAAAATAGTTTGCTACTCCAACACCACCTCCATGTAATCCTAATCCAAATATAAGTACATTCATTATAACAACTCTCAATCATCTTAGTCCAAATTAGAAAT
>CAYROE010000056.1:2970-8433 GCA_964425855.1 uncultured Desulfurococcales archaeon
CCTGTACTCTTTTACCGTACGTTCAACTTTTTTCTCAATAAACTCGATGAAGTGATCGGGACAAAATTTTCTCCTTGCGTATCGTAGATCGACAACGGCTGGTCTTCCACATATGCTACATTTAGCCACCACTTAGCACCCTAACAAGGACTACTTCATCGTTTTCGCCTATTTTCTGGGATTCTAGCACCGGTCTACCGTTGACAAGTGCAACATATGCTTCTCTACTATAGCCAAGCTTTCTGAAGATATCCTCTATTCGCTCAGCCTCTACATCGAGAATCTTGCCTTCCGGTAGTACACGTACCTTTACCATCCTAGACACCGGGCTGAATCCTCTCAACCAACAATATCTTTCCAGGAAGGCTACCATCGTGCTTCGAGTTTTCTGCCTCAAGCCATTCCTGTAAGCCCTTGTAGGGCGTAAATTCTGCTAATCTCCTTAGTTCCTCCATAGACGGCTTCTGAACTAGCTCCTTGACAACTGCATAAATCCATTCTGCCCTTTCCTCGTTCCAGATCATGAGCCTTGTTCCAGGCTCTAATCCTATCCATGAATAAAAGGCAAGCTTCTTTTTTTCGGCAAGTTGCCTTATCTGCTCTTCGTTCAAGCCCCTATATATTACTGGTTGAGACATCTGCACCCACACTCCTAGACTAAACTATTCTTCACACTGTATAATCTTTATGCAAGTATACCCTTGTAGCGATTCCTGATAAGGGTTAATTTAAAGCCTCCTATGAGTCAACTAGTACTGAATAGGATACTTGGAACTCAACAAGTACAACGCTCGATGAGGATCAAGGATATGGGGTTAGAGAATAGTGCCCGTAGTCATAGCATATAGGTTGCTGAGGGTAATAAAGAGGCTCGCAGTATCTAAGATAAAGTTTCTCCTCTTATTCTTTATGGTAGCATGGCTTTCAAGCGCGGGGCTATTCTACTGGAGCGAGCATATTTTAGCGGGTAGAAGCGACGTAGACTGGGCTACAAGCCTATACTGGGCTCTTATAACAATGGCGACAGTAGGCTACGGCGACATAGTTCCCTCTCGAGGAGTGGGCTGGGTTGTGGCGGCGATTGCCGCGGTCTTCGGTATAAGCGTATATACGCTCTTTATTTCGACGATTGCAGATAGATTCTTGGAGGCCACGGTGAAGGCAAGCATGGGTCTAGGAAGACTAGTAGGCAAAGATATCGTAGTGGTCGGAGAGGGTCCTATATGCGAAGAGGCAATCAACGAGCTACTTGCTAATAGAGATAAGGATTCTATTGGCTGGATACTGAATAGTCAGCCACGGATACCCCCAAAAATAGACTTCGTAGTAGGCGACCTAGACGAGGACACGCTGGAAAGAGGAGGAGTCAAAGACGCCATTAAAGTAATAATATGCTATGAGGACGACAGTAAGGCTATTCATGCCACTGCACTGGTCAAGAGAGTAAATCCCAACGCTAAAGTAGTAGTATTGGCCAAGAACGAGCAGACAGTTAAAATACTAGAGATGCTAGGAGCAGACATTATAATAACTATGAGTATTCTGGGTAGACTCCTCGCAAGCGGGGGATTCGAACCAATGGTTGTTAGATTCATATCAGATGCAACGACGGCTAGGGAAGGACTAGACATCGCACAAGAAGAACTCTCAAAGGAGATGCTTGTAAGAGATCTAGAGACACGTGGTAGAAGAGTTGTAGCAGTGATGAGGGGCGAGGACATACTTGTCCCCAATGAGGAGGACAAGCTTCAGCCTGGTGATGTAGTCATATACGTGAAGGAGCAAGGAGAAGATTCGAAGAAAGGAATGAGAGGGTAGTGGGAATTATTTATATTATTCTATCAAGGAGAAGTGTGACTTTATGGTTTTCTATATTTATTTCTTGAATTGCATTATACTGATATTGGATATCACTGAGATCTCATATAATGGTGAATTGAAAAATGGTGCTCTATCATAGAACAAGCAAAACTATTAAATCGTTAAGAGAAAAGTGTCTCGAATGTATAGCTGATCCAACCGGTCTACTCTCAACGAGTAAATATACGAAAGAAGTAAAGAAGCTTGGAGAAGACCTCTACCTAGTGGTTTTCGAGTGGAAGAAATTCGGGATGAAAAAGAGGTTCGAGGTTGTATTCAAAGTAGTAAAAGGAAAAGACACCATAGAGTACAAGAGCGTTGAGGGAACAAAATATCCTTTCGACATGAAGTTTCTCTTAAAATCTAAGGACAGGGATCTCCTGGAAATAACGATTGATGCATGGATGAAGGCCGGGCTGATGGCAGATCTCTTCGGAAAGAAAGACTATGCAGAGTTCATAGAGGAGCTAATAGACACGGGGCTAGTAAATCTACTCTCAAAATTATCTGCCGGATATGTGAAAGGCGGAGAAATAGCAAATTGTGCTACGTGTCTATTATATGATCCTGTAAAGAAATACTGCTACTATATGAGAAGGCAAGTCGAGGATCCAGCTAAACCAGTATGTGGTGGTAGAGGCTTCATCTCCGAGAAGGCTGCTATATAGATTCCATCCATAAGATCAATTACTGTATAACTAAGTTGTATTATGATTAAGTTACCGTAGAGAAAAGTTATTTAAAAAATTATTTAGTTTATATATCATGGCTATGAAGAGACCGCCAGTGTATGAAGGGTGATTTAGTATCCCTTCAGCGGTCTGAGCCATTTGATTTTTATAATTTAAACTAAATACAATAACATAATAATTATTCTATATAACATCTTAAGCTACGAATAGTCCACCATATACATATTTGGAGGCAGGATTCATTTGAACAACTAGGAGAGATATAATTAATACGGACAAGATCAGGAGGTATTAGGCTTCAAACTATGAACTATAACTTGGCGTGAAGTAGGCTTAGAAAAACATTTTATCGTTTGAGTTCCGCTGGTAAATCAACATTTTTTACTGTAGTGAAGATATAGTGTCTTGTAGTTTTATCCGGTTTAGTCTTCTATTTTGACCATTAGCGTATCGCTTTTCTTCGGGGGTTGGGCAGTTATATTTTCTTGCACAGGCTTCTTTACGGGCTCTCTTGTGATTGTAGCTGCCTCTATTGTTTTCTCTAGCTTATCAAGGACTTTCTTGGCGTCTTCTTTTTCGTCTGCGAGACTGTTCTTTAGCT
Source organism: uncultured Desulfurococcales archaeon (assembly GCA_964425855.1). GTDB lineage: Archaea > Thermoproteota > Thermoprotei_A > Sulfolobales > Acidilobaceae > S143-63. Next base: position 6,124 of record CAYROE010000056.1, read on the forward strand.
TGCGTAGATGGTTCATGCCCCTAGTGTAGTTTCTCTCGCTTACTTCTCCGGCGAAGTATGTCATTTGTAGGAGGGCTATTGCGCTGGCCACGTGGAGACTCTCGTCGTCTATCTCGTCTATTCTCTTCTTTATCTCTTTCTTGGACTCCTCAGCCTTTATCTTGAGTTTCTTTATCTCGTCGTCTAGCTTTCTCCTTAGCTTGTCGACTACGTCTGCGGGGAGCTCGTTTCCTGATATGCTCTCTAGAGCCTTCCTTCTCCTGTATGCTCTGTCGAGTGCCTCTATTAGCTGGACAGCGTTGTGTTTCCATACAGGTATAGCTATTACTTTACCGTCTTTTACCTTGATCCTGTCTCCTTCTATCCTCTCTATTCCCCTGTCGGTTATCTTCACCTCTACATACTCTACGAAGCCGTCGACGTTGCTGCTAAAACTTACTAGTACTCCTATTACTCTACCGTACTCGTCGAAGACATCTCCACCCACGCTGGGCGCTATCTCCTCTAGTCTAGGAGCCAACACTTAACACCCATTAATGGTATTATCCGCGTATTCTACAGTATATAATGGATAAACCTCGATTATACTAAGGATTCCACCATTACTTATAACAGCTCCAAATACTATGAACTGGTGATATCTAGATGACCAGTTATCTAGACTGGGCAAAGGGATGGAAGAACACTCCTAAGAGAAACACTATTGGCAAGAAGGTTAAGGAGCTTGTAAACCCGCCTGGACCCGTTCGACAACAGATTATAAACGCGATATACAAGATAGCCAACCAAATAAACAAGCTAGACTACAGTCTAAACAAGCTCCAGACATACGACCGCCAGCTATTCGAGAAGACAGTAAACAGCCTAGTAGAAGGAGACAAGACAAGGGCAGCAATGTTCGCTGGAGAGCTAGCAGAGATAAGGAAAATGGCCAAGATAATCCTAACAGTCAGATATGCTCTCGAGAAGGTCAAGATAAGGCTAGAGACAGCCCTAATAGTGGGAGACATGCACGCAAACCTAGCGCCAGCAGTAGTTGCACTTAAACAAGTTGCAGGATACCTGAAGGGCATGATGCCAGACGTATTCGCAGAGCTAATGGAAGTAGACGAGACACTACAACTCAGCATGATGCAGACAGTAGCAGCGGTACCAGACATGATGAGCACAGCAGTAGTAAACGAGGAAGCCCAGAAGATACTAAGAGACGCAAGCATCGTAGCAGAGCAGAGGATAAAGCAGCAGTTCCCAGAGATACCCAGTATAGACGGCGGTATTCCTACCGGACCACAACCAGGCGCCACAATCGAAGAGGCAAAATAACGCTTGGGGAGCCACCTCGATCCCTCTCTAACGCCCTCGGCCCGTATTAGGGGACCCCATATCAGGGGGTCCCCTAATGGTTATCTTTCCCGTCAAGCTATGAAAAACGTTCCCTAGCGTGCTTCTACTCCAGCTCCAAGCTTTGCGAGCTCGGATCGAAGAGCGTTCATAAGGTGTCTTATCTCATAATATTTATTGGCCAGTTCTTCTATGCTAATTTCACCGTTCTTGAATTTCTCTATTAGAGTCTCCAGCTCTCTCTGTAGTCCAGAGAGCCTATCCTTAAGATAATCGGCGATAATTCTCTCAGCATGTATCTCTCCGAGTGTCCCTTCTTCAACACTATAGCTTATTTTTGTAGGCTCGTATTCTCCTTTTATGATCCCGTCCTCTAGCAAGATGACTCTATCCGCCATACGGGCCACTCTAGGATCGTGAGTCGTCATTAGGATGGTTTTTCCATGCTCCTTACTCTCCTTGAGTAGAAGTCTCACTATTTTTTCTCCTGTAGAGATATCTAATTCTCCGGTTGGCTCATCCGCTATGAGTATTTGAGGATCATTTGCAAGGGCTATTGCTATTGCTAGTCTCTGCTGTTCACCCCCACTTAGTTCTTCAGGGAACCTGTTTTCCTTACCCTTTAATCCGACTTCTTCTAATAGCTTCTTTGCGCGTTTAGCGTTCTTCTTACCTCGTAGGCTCATCGGTAATAGTACGTTTTCTAAAGCTGTAAGTGTTGGGACAAGATTGAACTGTTGGAATACATAGCCTATTTTTCCCAATCTGTATATTCTAAGCTGTGATTCGTTAAGGCCAGTTATGTCTTCTCCATCAACAACTATTTTCCCCGCAGTGGGTTTGTCGACGCCAGCAATAAGGTTGAGCAAGGTTGTTTTGCCACTACCGCTTGGCCCCATGATCGCTACTACTTCTCCTCGGTAAACATTAAGAGATACTCCTTTTAGTGCAGTAATTTTTTCTCCCTTA
>CAYROE010000057.1:0-8378 GCA_964425855.1 uncultured Desulfurococcales archaeon
GTTTTGCTTGTTTTTAACTAGTATGATTGGAGCCCGACCGCAGTCGGGCTCTAGGCGGGAATGATGAGCGCCGTGCATTGCCGAGGGCCCATCGGGGGATCCGACTCTTAGTTTTGCTTGTTTTTAACTATACCATATCTCCCCGGGCGGGGTATGGGGCTGTATGCCCTCTCTTAGTTTTGCTTGTTTTTAACGGGAGAGCCTAGCGAAGATACGGGATGCCAGGTACCTCTTAGTTTTGCTTGTTTTTAACTACAATGAATGCGAATCCTGTATGCTAAGCAGAATACTTGATGACTCTTAGTTTTGCTTGTTTTTAACTGGTTTTTTGTTGTTGTTCTTGTATTGTTCTATGTTGTTGTCATGGTTTTTAAGGGTTTTGTTTCCAGTGGAACAGGGACGAAAACACGAAAAAACATAAAAACCCCACCACAGAAAACTCGCACCAAAAACATAAATAGAACCAATCAATGACAAGAGACAAATTATCACTTTTTAATGTAGTTTCTTTTGTCCCAGGTGAAAGTTATTTTATTCATTGGGCATTTTCCTTCTAGGTGTCTTGCAAGACATATTGCTTTTAGGTAGATGATGGTGTGTATTGATTTGTTTGTCTTTTTGTGGCGTAGGGTTAGGAATTGATATAGGTATTTTATTGTTTGGTTTATGTGTTCTTGAGTTAGTTCTCCGTCGTTGCCTATTTTTGGTAATCCGTGTTTATTGATCATAGATATTGTTGCATGTATTGCTAGTGGTTTGTACATTTCTGTGAAGTCGAATGTGAGTGGTGTACTGTATCTGGTTTTGTGTAGAAATCCTTGAGTTGGATCGAGTCCGGATGCGGCTAGTGCTTTTGTTGCTATGCTGTATATTACGGCGTACATTACTGATAGGGTTTTATTGAATGGGTCTGGATGCCTGGGTTTTCTTCCTTTAAAGTTGTATTGTTCTTTGAGTGTTTTTAGGTATCTGGGCTTGATTAATGTTGTTAGTTTTTTCCATAGTTTTGACGAGGTGAGGCTTTCCCAGGTTCTTATTGTTTCTTCATCGGTTTCAGTATCGCCTGTTAGGCTTGGAGGATCTGGAACTGTGGGGGTGGTTCCTGTGTGGTATTTTATTATGTTTTGTATTCCTTTTATCTTTGTTTTTATGTATTCTAGTGCTATTTCGTGTTTTTTCTCTGTACTGAGAGTGTATTGGAGGTATCTGATGTGGTTTGATCTCGTTTTTATTGGATTGTGTAGTATTGCGATGGAGTCTTTTGCGATGATAGACAGGGGTATGTTATGGTATGCTAATACAGGTGGTAGGCCGCTAGAGATTTTAATTGTGGATCCTATGACTAGGACTGCTTCTATATCCCTTAGAGGCCTGTCAATTATTTCCTCGTCGGTTTTCTTTATCCTGATAATTGATCTGCTCTTTACCTGTAGTTCTTTTGCTTTTCTTATAATTAATAATCTCATTTATATCCCTCTATATGGGCAATAGTGGATTAGCTCGCAGAGGCTACACATATTGGGGTTGGGAGTAAAATCTTCTCTTGGCCTCGAATATATCTTGTTTATTATAGTGTAATAATCTCTCGGGCATAGTATCTTGTATTTGATTTTCCCGATGCTCACTATAATTGGTATTATTGGTAGTCTGTATTCATGGTATAGTGCTAGGGATTTTAGTAGAGTCTGCCAGGGTTTTGCAACGTGAATTCTTGTTGATGATACTTCGAAGTATATTATAGTCTCGTAGCCTTTGATTTTTAAGACAACTGCCAGGTCTATTTTTCCGACAGCGCATAGTTGGTCGTTATTCTTAGTGTCTGTGAAGGACAGTGTTACCTGTTTTTCTTTCATAGTTCTAATTATTTTAGAGTTTTCGGGTATTATTTTTTGAATATTGGATTCTATTTTTTCTACTATGTTATCATGGAGTTTTTTGAGCTCGTCTGCGGTAGGGTAAATAGGTTGTTCAAGGGGGATTGTTCCGCTCCAGTTTAGTTCTGCTGCCGCCGGACAGAGGATACTCCATCCCATCATGTTCATTCTAGAGTATTTCGTATTTTCTCTCCTGCACAACATAGAAGTCTTCGCCGTCAAATACAAGTGCCCTTTGGTACTCGTTTTCTCTAACGACGATAATGAACACTGAATCGCCGTCCTTAACGAGTTTCTTAGCCTTTTCTGCCACGATCTTCGCCGTACTAGCCGTTCCAGGTCCTGCATAGACGCTTCGGTTAACTCTCGCGAGGCCCAATCGTTGCAGATATCGCCGCAACTTGCCTCTACGGGATTCTTCTCCGATATCATATGCGACAATCACAATCACCCTTAATACACCCTAAGCGTAAAAATCATACAAAGATAAGAGCGTACGAAGCGTCTGCTCTGTAGATTATCTGGACACCTTCTCCGGTATATGATAGATATTCTGATAGTTCCTTTCTTGTCGATATCACGTATGCTAAGTTTTCGGGATTCGTGACCTCTAATACCAGCTCGTCTACAGGCGTTTCTATTGTAAAAGTCCCTTTCAAGAATTCTATTATATAGCTAACGGGAAGTAGTTTGCCTTCCAAAAGTTTTGGATCATTATTCGCCTTTAGACGTAGCCTGCTCCTTGACTTCGTGAATTCTATTATTAGAGTATCGCCTAGTACATCGACAATATTGAAGTTTCTTGTTATCAAGCCTATGCTCTCTTCTTTCTTCTTCATCGTTATATTATCTATATATTTTGTCGTGAAGCCTGTTTTCCTAAACATTATCAGTTTACTTATAAGTATTGGTGGCCCGATTACATTGTTGAGTAGTTTAACCGCGTCTTTTGGCGATAGATCGATTAAACCGAGTATTGACCTAATCCCGGCTACCCTTGACATTGAGGCTATTGATAGGGCTTTGATAAGCTTTCTCCTTGTTTCTCTAATATGAGCGGGGAGGAATCTGCTTGTGTCCCTCGACCGCTTAGAATAATTTGGGTATGTCCTGAGTATCCAGGACACTACGTCGGGATATGTCAGTTTTGATGGTAGAGGATTTCCGTGTAGTGAGGTCTCTGGAATGAAGAGTATTATTGTGGAGTCTAATCCTTTTCTTCCGATTCTGCCTATTCTCTGTACCACGTCTTCTCCGCTAACTCCACCTGTTATTCCTAGGGTCACGTTTCCCAGGTTTACTCCTTGTGTTGTTGATTCTGATCCTACAATAATAGGGGCTCCAGGAGTACAATTCTCTCTTGGAACCAGTCTAGCCATGCATTCTACTTTGAAACCCTTATTTACGAGGGTTTCTTTAAGTTGCTGTACCATCCATAGTTTTTCTAATATTAGTAGGGCTCTTTCATTATCTTGGTCATTGTATTCTTTGAGTAACCCTAATAATTTCGTCGGTACATACATTAGTATTTGTTCAGAGGCTTCGTAATAGGCTCCTAGTCCTTTCTTAGATGTCTTTACAGGTATAACTATGAGTTTTGTTGATCCTTTAACAGGGAATCCATTTGTTGAGATTTCTGCAGATATGTTATTGGGTTTGATTCCTGTATCTTTTAGTTCCTTTATGGTATCATGTGCTGGAGTCGCCGATGACAATACGACTGGCAGACCATACAACTTTTTAAATATGCTGAGTATTGAGTGTAGAGCGTCTAGTTCGTATGGGCCATATAGATGAAATTCGTCTATGAATAGTGGATGCCGCAGTATATGTTCAACTATTGCTCGTTGTGATGACTCCTGTTGTCTTGTCATGACTCCTGTCTTACGCAATATATCTTCGATTTTCTCGGGATCTTTCCCTTCGGCAATTGCAAGAAGTATGTTATGGAGGGATTTACCAACGTTTTCAAAGCTCATGTATGCGCCGGTAAATAATAGTAAGAAAGTATCTGGTGTAGAAAAGACAATAGTATAAATTCCTTCTTTTCTTCTTCGGAGTATTTTTCTAGCATAGTTGTAGAGGATCTCTCTTTTAGGTGTTCCATCATGAGAGATAATTGATTTGCTAGATAAGGCTACTAATGCAATGTATTCGTCCTCGCACCAAGAATCTCCGGACTCTAGTATATCTCTATTTATCTTGTAGATTCTTAGAGGCTCTATGCAATCATAGTCTTCAGTGTTACAAACTTTACTCTCGGGATATACCTCTCTTCCGCCCAGGGCATCTTTTATGATCGAAATAACGGTTTCTATTTGGTTTCTTAGCAATGTGTTGTTTGGGTAAAGTGCTACAAATCCGTTTGTCGTCTCTCCGGTAAAACCCGGTGACAGGAGAAGGGATAAGGTTTTTCCTGATCCTGTGGGGGCCTCAAGTACTAGATCCATATTTTTTTCTAAGAGTTTGTGTAGTTTGTGCTGAAAACTATTCAACCTGAACTTTCCTAGGTAGGAATTGGACCAAGGTATAGAAAAAGATGGAATTTCAACAGTATAGGGTAGACTCATGACAAGGATCCCTCGGATCTTAAAGAAGGTAGAATAATTGTTCTATGGCGCGTTGTGCCCTTGTTTATTGTATAGATGTAGGCCTTCGAGGCTGTTCCTAAAAATGCAATGTCGCCGGCGGGATGATTCATAATGACTATGCCCCCTGTGGTCTCGACCACGTCGCTAACATTGTAGTAGTGTGTTACTTGTCTATTCTCTACTATTTTGGGAGTTATAGGGTAGAGTCGAATATGTAATGTGCCTGCTCTCTTTGAGCCGATGCGTGTTACTAGTTTCGAGGGCAACCTATACTCGGATATAACTAGAGTCTCTAGAATGCTTCCCGGCAATAGAACAGTATTTCTCGCGATATCGGGGTATGCGAATCGGCCTTTGCCTTTTGCTTCTATGAATCCTTCGCCTTTAGCAGAAAGAAATATTGTTTGTTGAACGGCCTTGACCGTGTAGAGTGGATAGCTGTATAGACCATATTTGTGGAAGAGTTCTAATGGCTGTTTATACATTGTTTTACCACTTATAGAACTGTAGCCGGCGTCAGGATCTACCACGTATCCAGCTATTGCTAGTATGAATCCGTAATTATGGAGCACGGGGAGCATTAGATGAATATATCCCATTGATTCAGGTCTCGCGCTTGTATGATACCATAATATCCCGTCGACCCTTATAGAGGCGTGGTAGAAAAATGTCATTGTATACCCACCTTCATTAGATATACTGGTAAGGGACTCATTGCTTACTTTTTCTTGCCCGACGCAAAAGACACCCATTTTACCATTTGTTCTGCAAAGTCTATGCTGCTTCTCCATAGATCTAGCATTGTATTGTCTGATAGAAGTGATTCGACTTCCTCGTTAGTTAACCGTATAAATCCATGTCTTTCCAGGTAGTTTCCTAGCTTTGAGAGGATCTCGGATGGTATACGGGAGCCTGCAAGGCTATCCGCTAGTTCGAGTGCTGTGGTGGAGCTATGCGTACCACATCTTATACCTGCGAGCCGTATTTTTACTGTCCCGTATATTCCGGATCTTCCTCCTATTTCTTCTACGTGTATGAGTGAACCGAGCACGGCAAGAAGTTCTGGTAGTGTGACGTCTGTTATGACTGCTCTCCCTATGAATATTGTTCCGGGTTCAACGTGGATTTCAGTGTATAGTGATTGTCCGGTTGTGGAGAGCATTCCTTCAGATACTTTATTGTGTGTTGCGGGAAGTATTCCTTCGACAGTTGCGAATGCAGGATCGAAGTGTACTCTGGTTTTTATACCAACGCTCATTCCAGAGATTGGTTTAAGTTGTTGTGATGTAAGAGCTACGCCGAATATCGTGCAGGAGGGACAGTATCCGTCCATGCCAAGGTCTGTTGCTTTCTCTCCACTACTTGCGAGAGGAGGTTGTATTGTGCAGTTCCATCCAGTCTTTAGATGCTCGGATGCTTTTGTGAATCCTAGTTCTTGTGCTTTTCGTATAAAGTCGTTGACTTCGGGTGCATGTTTGTTGTAATGATTTCGTAGTAGTTGCAGTAAAGTTCTCCTAGTGACAGCTTGTAATTTTTCAGGCAGTATTACTGGTACTCTATGCCCTGATTCTGGTAGGGTGACAGCGTTTATATCCCCTGGGCCCTCCGTACGGAGCAGTAGATAGTTGCCGGCCTCAACTAGGAATACTATTTCAATTCTCTTGGCCATGGGATAAATACGGTTCTTTTCTCCTATCGACCTCAAACAACCCGAGATCTTACTTATCCATGCAGGCTCTTGACCCATGTGTTTCACCTCTCAACTAATGGAATAGGAGACTATGTGCCCGTCTGGGCACCGGAAAAAATCATTGAAAGTAATCTCTTGCCACCAGGGGGAAGATTATAACGTGCCATTTCCGCAACAGATGATAATAGCATATTCATTAACTGTATTTTTGCTCCCATTGGGAGGTTCTCAGTCGTTTCCTTGAATCTCTTTAGCAAGCCTTCAAGCAAGAGTGTGTAGCATTCTCTAGCTTGTCCATATAATTCCTCTGGAACATAGGCGCGTGCTAGTTCAGGTATGTATTCGCCTGCTTTATCCCATACCGTAAATAACAAGGTTTCAAGTGCTCTTCTGATTTCTTTAGTATAGACGTGAGTCGAGGTAGCGCCTCTTTTATTACCAACGTACTTCATTAGGGCCGCCAGACGCTCATTATAGTAATCTATTCCTCTCGAAGAATCATACTTGCACTCCTCCAACACGTCCGATGCACCTCATACAGCCTGAGCTATATGACCGGTTTGGAGGAAAAGATCTTCTATTAATGAATACAGCCTGGGAGATGAATACTGGAGTAAGCTAGGAGAAATATCGGGGGGATATGAGAGAACCTCAAATACTGCGGGGACACTTTTTTCATCGGACTTCACGTATTTTTTCCAGTAGAGATAGCCTAAGGCTGAGAGAGTTAGAGTAACGTAGGGCGTGTATTTTCCAGTATTCTTATTAGCGGGGCTGAAGTAATAGAGGGGCCTTATACCATCCATGTAGGATAATAGCATATCGCTCGGAGATGTCGGAGGAACACTATCTACCACTAGTGGATAGAAGCCCCACGTACTAACAATTCCTGAGAGCGACAACAGTTTCGCATCAAGCTCAGCTTCTTTTCTGGCAGCTCTACTCACAGATACAAATATTCTGGAAGAAAATGCGTCGATCTCATATCCAAGACCATTAGAGGATCCAATGTTTTCCAGTGCTTTTTCGAGGAAACTATGGGTGAAGTACTCGTATAATTGGAGGTCATTGACTATTGTTTTTGAGCCAATGGACATTACAAGTGCGTTAAGCATTTTCCCCAGGTCGTCTAGTGCAGAGAGCGGTATAGGTGTTTTAATGATTGTTGTTAGAAATGCGTCGAACCGGGCTCTTAACATTGACTCCCCAACGCATAAAGGACACACGCCGAAGCCAGAGAGATTCTGCATTAACTGGTTAAGATTCTTGGGTGGAACAAACCTATTCCACTTCTCGGTTTTCCAATTTTTGTTAATGAATTTTAAGAAACTGCCTGGCACGGCTACTGGAGTTAATATTCCGCAGATTGTGCATATTACTGGTTTTTTCAAGTTACTAGTATTGACGAAACGAACGTTCTTGATTTTAATATTCTTGAGCCGGAAAGTAATATCTTTTGGCAGGATGGGAAGACTATCGTTTGTACGATGATAGTTTTTACCATAGTAAATTAGAAGAATCTCATAGTTGTTTTTGGAAGAGCCGGGCCATAGGCTTGTCCTACAATCTCGTTTATTTAGTCTACTCATTCTATTGCATTCTGGAGGCCTGTTTCTTTTGTTTTTTCCAGTACATTTCTCTACACAATCCTTGTTTTTGCAACATCTAGAATATGTTTCAAGTTCTTCTTCTAGGGTATCTGGAAGGCCGAGGTTTGTTTCTTGGATCAAGTTGTTCCAGTCAAGTTCCAATAGATTTGTTAGATTACTGGTGTTGTTTAGTATGATTAGTCCTGTTGGGAGCGAAATTGGTATTATTACGTTGTTCTCATCTGACTCGATTCGCTTAAGTAAACTATGTATTGCGTGTGTTATCTGTGTTCTTATTAATGTATGGGGGATACCGATATCGGCATATAAGATATTTAGTTTTTCTGGCAAGTACTGTGAGGCTTCCGCAACTAGAGAATTTAGTTCCGCCGGATTATTTGTGCCTTGTATTCTATCGGATAACCATAGTAGGTTCCATACCCAGTCGGGGTAAGTAGGGTCTTTTCTAGTCTCCGCGGGATTTGTACGAACATATTTGGATAAGAATGAGGCTTCTCTTGGATTGTATCCGAGTTCTCCGAGTTTTGTTTGTATCCATTCTTCTAGTTTGAGGAGATTTTTTGAGCCTAGTTTTTGTCCCAAATCGTGTAGGAAACCGATTATGAAGGCTTCT
>CAYROE010000058.1:0-8318 GCA_964425855.1 uncultured Desulfurococcales archaeon
TGAAGGTTATAGTCTTACCCCATATGCTGAGCTCTGTGGACCCACCGTATAGTCCTGCGTAGAGGAAGGCTCCTGCGAGCGCTATGCCCCCTCCCACTAACAGAGCGGATATATAGATCATACTTCTACGCTTCTCGCCCGGTAATCTCGAGAGCCTTAGAAATATCCACCCCGTCAAGTATCCCTCTATAGCCTTAATAACAAGTGTTCCAGGAGCATAATGCGAGTACCCCAGTATTATGTCTGCAAGAGCACTACCAATGCCTCCTGATATCATTCCAACATATGGCCCTCCCAGTATTGCAGCAGTATACACCATGGATTCTCCAAGGTTGAAGTAGCCCTCCGTAATAGGGGTATAGACGCTTATCATGGTCGCAGCGAGAACCAGAGCGGCGAACACAGCTGACCTAACAACGATGGTAGACCATTCTGCATCCTTTTTATAACCAGTGTTAGCAGACACCTCGATACCCCCATGTAGCAGACTCCATAGAAATAGAAACAATTGTTTCCATTTTAAACCGTAAGCACGCGAATATACTTATAAGAATCGACAAATACCGTGCTCGATTATTCTCTTCCACGCTATTTACCGAGTACATATGATAAGAACGTACTAGTCTTTATTATAATGTCTGCTTTCTCGAATTCCGAGCAACTATATACTTTCTCTCCTTTTATTTCCAATGTTATTGAGCTATTGTACTCTCTGAGACCTATTATTGATAGCCGATTGCTGTATATGATATGTCCTGTGTAGACCATATAGTCTCCTTCATAGTAGAAGACTCCACCGATTTCTTCAGAGCTGTATGGGTGTCCTGCCCCGAAGCTTTTTGCCTTGGCCATATATTCTATTAGTCTTCCGTTCTCGACCTTGTAGTATTCTATTATGGGAGTATTCTCTACACTATGAGTCCAATTATATATTATTATTGTGTAGTCAGGTGCTATTGTTTCATAGATTAAATTATCACATGTAATGGTAACGGTTTGGATTGGAAATAGTAGTAATGCGAGAATGTATATTGTTATGATTATGAGAAAAAACTTGTTCAATCCTATTACACTCCCTTCGGGGAGCCTCCGTTATGGATTTGGATATATGGCTAGCCTGTTGGCTGGAACTCAGCCGGTACCTGGAGTCCCTGCTCCTGGTAGTACTGGTAGGCTCCCTCGTGGAGTGGTATACTTAGTCCTTCTAGTGCGTGGTCTAGGCTTATGTATTGGACACTCTGTTTCTGAACCTTGTTCTTTAGCTCATCGGCGTGCTCGAAGAGTATCTTGGTCATTGTGTACACTACGTCTTTTGGTACGTCCTTGTGGACTAATAGCATGCTCATAACTGCCACTGTCTGGACGTCATTGTTTAGGCCTGTGTAGGTTCCGGCTGGTATTGTTACCTGGGTGTAGAATGGGTAGTTCTGCTTTAGTGTCTGGTATACTTCGTCTGGAACAGGTATTATGTAGATTGGCTTCTCTGCTGCTAGGTTCTCGATCGCGCTAGTTGGTATTCCTGCCGTGTAGAATGCTGCGTCTACTGCTCCTAGCTTGAGGTCTTCTACTACCTCCTTGAAGCTTCTATATACTGGCTGTATCTGGTCCCATAGGCCTGCTGCCTCTAGTATCTGTCTGGCGTTCCAGTAGGTTCCGCTTCCCTCCAGGCCTACTGCTACTTTCTTGCCTGCTAGGTCTTGTAGGCTCTGGATTCCGCTGTCTGCGAGTGTTACTATCTGTATTGTCTCTGGGTAGAGTACGGCTACTGCTCTAATGCAGTCCTGTGGGTTGCCTGCGAACTTCTGTATCTTGTCGCTTCCATGATAGGCATAGTATGCTATGTCGTTCTGGGCTAGTCCTGCTTCTGCTGTTCCTCTACAGATCTCTTCGATGTTGCTTACGCTGGCCTTGCCTGTTACAGCTGTCGCCTGGATTAGTCCGTTGCTGTACTCGTTGAGTAACTGTGCGTAGGCTGTTCCTACAGGATAATATGTTCCTCCCGTGCTGCCGGTGAGGATCGTAATCTTATAGGCCTCCTGTTGCTGTGTTCCTTCGCCTCCGCCACCCATGAAAACGAAAGCTGCTGCAACTATGACTATTATCACAGCTATTGCGAGGCCTATCATTGCCTGCTGGGATAATCCTCTCCTCATGGTTATTCCACCTTTGAAAGTTTTTGGATTGATTCCTATTTCTACATAGAATAAATATGAGAATAGTATATAAAGCCACGCTATTTCTCAAGGTAATACCAAAAACATAAACCGAGATAAATACAATGTTAACCCAACAGCGAAGCAATCCTACCATAAGACCACATGAATAATAACCTATAACTAGAGGAGATCCATACAGTTCTCCACTACAAAACGGACAATACCTGGACACTCAGGATACTTCTCCCTCAGAGAGATTATCCCCCTGCGATAGGCCGTATCGAGAATATAGTGGAGCTTAACAAGATCCGATGACTCTGAACCATAGAACCAGTCTACAATTCTATATAGTAGACGTCTCCCCCGAAGGCTCCTCCAATCATGTGTCATTACCCCCTTAACTCTCATACCAGACATTAATGCATGAGCCGTTTGACACTCCCAGCTACTGTTATTGGAACAATTCTCTCTTACAAAGTGTCTTAGCATTCCTTTGGTTCTCTCAGGATGATCGATTAGAGTCTCTATTTGTGAGACCGAGTCTATTAGATGCGTCTTCCCAGTCATCTTTAGATACTTGTATGCACAATATACGTGGACGTCCCGGTCCGGCACATTGCATCCTCCTGTGACAGATCCGCACTTATTCTGGAAACCTGCTACAAAAGATATAATTCTTCACCTCACATCAAGGACCATACTGTATGATTCTCCATCTATGAACGCAACAGTAATCATTACGGGTCCAGATATGTTCTCTAAGTCAAGATAGCGGGATACTCCCATAAGATCAATCGTTATAGTGAATGATCTCGGACCTAAGTCCTTTAGGTTAACATACCTTGTTACATCGGCGATTTTGGCTCCTGACACGAGATAGACTTTGTCGACGTCGAATAGAAACATGTACTCGTGGCCTGAGATCCCCTGTATTGATACGTATACTGTGTCCTCTGAAGAGTATCCTTCCACCACGAGGAATAGGGCCATATGGTCCCTGTCTAGAACAGCTTCTTTCAGAACTGGCATTGAGGAGACCTTTTCTAGTGTGTGTCTTGCTTCTTGTGTATATGTATAGCTGACTCCGCTGTATAATGTTGCTATTGTTAGCAGCATTAGCAGCATTAGTGTTATTGTTGTTTTTTCCATTTTAGTACCCTGTATTTATAAAGTTTACTAAACTTTATAAATCTTCACATATTAAAATTCACTTCTATAAATTAGAATAAGGAGAACCCAGCCAAAAATAATATTTGGGCTCACAAATACTAAGATATAATGGGCATCAATATTCATCCATACAAATATACTTGTTCATGCAAGGTGGCATCCAATGAAACAAACCAATATAATAAGAATATTCGCAGCATACATCATAATACTATACATCATGGCTCTCCTAGTAGAGATAGACACTATATGGAGAAAAGCCCAACTAAAGTGGATCTTCATACAGTACCCGACTAGTCCTTGGATACCCCAACTAGTCTTACTTATATTCGCACCCAGCCTATTCTACCTCTCATGCATACTCGTGTTCGTATGGCTCGCATTCAAGCCAAAAACCATCCAAGACAATACTTTTCTAAAAATAGCAGTTTACGCGTTAACCCCGCTTTCCACAGCATGGATCGCTCCAGACTTAGTTATTGAAACCCTACACCTCAACACTACTCTATCGCTCCTATACTTCTTCCCTGTATACCCAGCCCTCTACCTAATATACGCATGGCTGATCTACAAGGTGTTTGACCCACTTCTCGGAGACCTCGACCTCTCAAACACCAAGAAAGGATTATACAGGCTATCAAGTATCCTTGCAACAACAATAGGAGCCATCCTAGTTTCCCTCTCAGTCGTAGGACTAATAGGAAGATACCTATCTCTCATCGCAATGCTCTATCCCGGCATAGGACTACTGGTCTCAGGATACCATCCAGTCCTAAAAAGGAAGCCCTACAGGTATATTCTCGCGTTTCCCCTGCTAGGACAAGCCCTGAATACACGCACAATTATCAGTCTTCCAATATCAGTTCCACTACTTAATATCCTAGATAAGGGACTAGTCAGCGAAAGCGTCGTTGCGTGGACAATGTTGATAAGAGGATTCTTGTACCCGCTACCGGGATTCGGTGGGGCAGAAGCTGGATTTGCACTCAGCGTATTCTTCAGGCATACAGCTGGTCTATCATTTGACACGATAATACGAACATTCCCAAGCATGATGATTCCAGTTGTCCCATTATGGATGTTTGTTGAATGGATAATCATGTATAAGGCCATTAGTAATCGATGTAACACTAGCAGGATAGAAGGTTAGGATAATACTATTCTTTTTACTTCATCGTAGAACCTAGTCCACCAGTCGAGTAGGAACTCTCGGTCACCCACCCTTCCCTCGAGATCCTTTACGCCCAGCTCGCAGGCTATTGTAGCTACTATATCCATTGTTTTCCTGCTCTCCCATGGAACCGGCTCGGCATTGGCTCTGACGTTGTACTGGGCTATGAGCTTGTAGTCTTCCAGCATTCTTTCCTCAAGATCGACTTCTACTCCTAGTAGTTCCCGATAGAGGCTGTCTAGTGCCTTGGAGATCCATTTTCTATGGAATCTGCATATGCCTGCGTTATCAATCGCCATTTCGCTGGTAGCTCTCTTTACGCTTATCCTAGCGTATTCCTCGGGCTCACTGTATGAGGGGCTATAGTTTGTCCAGTATCTGCCGAGGACGTAGAGTGGGGCTATCATGCCTGGGCTCCAATAGTAGTTCGGGGTCATATAGCCGTTCTCTCCGTATCCCGCGTATACTAGTAGGTCTTTGAAGGAGGTGCCTCTAGCTGAGACTATGCTGTCGTAGAGCTCGTCTAGGATTTTTGCCGTGTATCTTGCCCCATGCATAGCTACTAGGGAGAGTACCTCGTTTGACCGCTCCACGTAGGCTTTGAGGATCTTCTCAGCTAGAACCGCGTTGTTCCTGCTTGAAGATGGTGAGAGTGAGAGTGGATCCATTAGGGGCCTGGATGTGAGGCCTAGCTCCTTGTATTCTAATATATCTTTGTCGATGGCGTCAAAGAGCCATGCAATTATGTGTCCTGCTTCTATCGCGTCGATCCCGAGGTCATCTACGAGCTCTACTAGCCTAGCTGTATCACGGAGAGTGATTACTCCGATCATGGGGCCCATCGCGTGGGCTGGTTCATAGTCTAGCTTGACACTGTTCCAGATCTTTTTACACGCTACGCTGCATGGCTCTCCACAAGTACTCCAGGGCTTTATCTTTGACTCGAAGACTTGTTCCTGGAAGGGCTTCCAGAAGTACTCCATTATTAACTGGTGCATGTGGAGCCTCACGGTCCTAGACATGTATATCGAGTTGTAGGCTAGGACTGGTAGGAGCTCCCTATAATGATAATAGTTTACGCCGAAGGTCCCTCCTGTCCCCAGCTTGGGGTCGAACCTGTACTTTGTGGTGGCTTCGTTCACTGCTTGGTGGAGGGGTTTACCGAGTTTCTCTTCAATTATCCTCTTGGCTAATGCAACTTTCTTCTTGTCTGGTGCTCGTGGCCTGCCTCCAACTATAACCGCCGCCATCCCATGGGCTTGGGCCATTACTGTGCCTGCTCCTCCCCTACTCGCACTATCCACTACTGGTGATGGATTTCCATGGCCATCGTCTATCCAACTAAATATCCCTGCCGAGAGCGTTGTCCATGCGGCTGGACCGACCAGAAGGATCCTGTACCAGGACTTAGGCCTATCTCCTAGGATCTCCTCAGAGATAAACCTGTGGAGTGCTCTGGTGCCCCTAAATCCCTTATATCCCTTATATATTTTGTCTAGCTCGTGTCTTTCCAGACAATACCATTTATCCTCTAATCCACCGCCATTATCTTCTAATAATACAATGCATGGATCGCTTGACCTCCCCTCCAGAACCACCAAGTCTAGGCCCGTCGCTGTAAACGCGTAGGCTGCCCCGCCCATACTGCTTGCATGTAGGCCTCCCGTTATAGGACTCTTAAATAAGAATGTTAATCGATGGCTTCCGAAGAGACCAAGCCCTGTTAATGGGCCTTTACCGAAGACTAAGAGGTTAGACTCGTGGAGACTAGGATACTTCCAGGTCTCCTTTTCATAGTGTATTCGTATTCCAGCGTCCAGTGGTCCGATGCCTTGTATTGTTGACTGTCGTGTTTTCTGCAAGGAAGAGTTAATTAATAATGTTTTAAGCAAGGGGATCAATTCTAGCATTCACCCATAGTATTACTTATCTTTTTGAAAAGAGGTTATTAGCGTGCACAGTAAGATTCAAAATACAATTTAGGATTAAACAATTTAAATTATGATGATCTTACCGACATTCAAAAATCAGTTAACTTTAGATAACTATAGGAAACGTAATTTAGCTTGCATTATATTTTATTATGATATTTTATTCATTTTTCTATCGAATATTTAGTCATAGAGTATTCATATATAAACTATTCTCACTATTTAGTATACTTATACTAATTTTCAGGAATTTATTACTAATAATAATACGATAAGACAAAATTTTAATCTGTAGTTTTCTAAATTCTGTGTTTCCTATCACGACATTCCGAACGAAATAATCCACATATATTACTCTATAGTGACAAGATACAATATTCAATTTTTAGTGCAATGTTTAATTATCAAACAATCTAGAATAATACTTAAATTAAACATTAGTTTCTTTTCTTAAATTTATAGATAATAAATAAGAATTAATATTAATATAGACAACCAAAAAGATACAAATAGAACATGGAAATAAATTATGTGATCCTAGCAGGTTAATCCAGTAGATCTACTCCTACTGGACCTAACTTCTTGAGCCATTCGATGAATCTCTTAGCTTTATCTCCAATAAATATTGCTCCATGCTGTGGTGCTATTACATCGATATCCAGTCCTTCTACTAATGATATCCACTTGTCAAGAGCCTTTCTACATGCCATAAATCTCTTATGAAACCACTCCATGTATCTTGTATGAGAATCCAGGTCTTCAACATATAGATACCATTCCCCTCTAGGAAAGACAGCTGCACCAATATCACCTGTAAACAGTAATTTCAACTCTGGTACATAAAGGTTGAAATGACCAGGACTATGAAGGAAATGTGCCGGTATTACCTGAACATATCTCGTTCCAAGCTTGATTCTTGTCCCTTCGTCAGGAATCTCCAGGAGTTTGATGTCTGCCAAGGCACCGAGATGAGGAAGAAACCTTGCCCAGAGTCTACTTACGTACACTTTAGCATTTGGGAAGAAATCCTCTATTATGTTTAGACTCCCAGTAACATCCGGATCCTGATGGCTATAGAATACTCCTACCACATATTCGGGATCAACATACTTAACCACATTTTTATATATACGCTCAAAAACATAGTAGCCCCCAGGATCGATTAAGAGAGCCTCACCGTCAGCGACAAGCATATACTGGTTTGCGAGTATCCCTTTCTCAGCTTCACTTTCATCAAGACCAAGCCAGATAAATCTCATTTCGTCGCTTTCAGAAACTATCACTGGGCTATGTACTTTTAAGTTCACGTCTCTAGCACCTCCTCCGGTGATTCAAGGCTACCATATACTTTTATCCTAACTAGACCTTCAACTTCGTTGATTTTATCTTCAGCCTCTATACCATAGAAATCTGTACCATTTGTGTGAATTAGAATTCCTGATATCCTACCGTTTACAAATAACAACCTTATAGTTGCCGGTCCAGAACCAGAAATATAGAGTAGCCTATATTTATTGCCATATTCCTTAATGATATCTTCGATAATCGTTAATAGTTTACCATCTCTAACAATAATTTCTTCATTAACTAACATTAAACTTTTTAATATTATTCTACTAATAAATGATACTCTAGAAAGAAACATAGAATAATCCTTTTCACTTAACGTAGTGGTAGAAGTATCACTATGCATCTTCTTAACACTTTCCTCATTACACTCATAGATAAGCTCACGGTATGCCGATTCCAGAGAACTAAGATGTTTTTTAACTATCCAGCCTCTTGGTCCTCTATATTTAGAATAGGTACTTTTATCATTTAAAGAGGCTCCAAGGATAATAGTACTCTTCTCACCAATAAGTTTTAGAATTACCTCATTATCCTCGACAC
>CAYROE010000059.1:0-8210 GCA_964425855.1 uncultured Desulfurococcales archaeon
GGGTGCCCTTCCTCGTAGCAGCTAATAAGATTGATCGTATACCGGGCTGGAAAAGTCATCCCGATACTCCATTCATAATATCGTATAGGAAGCAGGATCCCCAGGCTCAGGCCCTACTCGAACAGAAAGTGTATGAGCTTGTAGGCAAGCTATACGAGCAGGGTATCCCGGCCGAGTTATTCACTAGGATTAAAGACTTCACTAAAGCAGCGGCGATAGTACCTGTCTCTGCAAAAACAGGCGAGGGTATAGCTGATCTATTAACTGTGCTGGCCGGGTTAACTCAGCAGTATCTGAGAAACCGTCTAAGATACGCTGAAGGCCCCGCCAAGGGCGTGATATTAGAGCTTAAAGAATATCCAGGTCTTGGTACAGTTGCAGACGCGGTTATCTATGATGGTGTTATCCGCACAGGCGATACTATTGTCGTAGGAGGTAAAAACGGGCCTATAGTAACGACCGTGAAAGCATTATTGATGCCTAAACCATTGCAGGATATACGGTCTAAGGATGTTAAGTTCGAGAATGTGGACGCAGTTTATGCCGCAGCCGGTGTGAGGATTGCCGCGTCTGGGCTGGATGAGGCTCTTGCTGGTTCTCCCCTCTTTGTAGCACGCTCTGAGGAGCTTGAAGAGCTTAAGGAGCGTGTTAGAAAAGAGCTTGAAGAGCTTAGGATTAGGACCGATATTACAGGCGTTGTTGTAAAGGCGGACACGCTAGGTACGCTTGAGGCTTTGGTTGAAGCTTTGAAGAGGAGAAATATTCCTGTTAGGATAGCTGATATAGGGCCTGTATCAAGAACGGATGTTATAGACGCTAGTATTACAAAGAAGCATGACAAGTATCTAGGAGTTATACTAGCGTTCAATGTTAAAATCTTGTCGGAGGCAGAGGAGGAGGCTAAGAGAGCCGGAGTCAAAATATTCGCTAATAACGTTATCTATAGACTATTAGAGGAGTATGAGGAATGGATAAAGGCGGAGAAACAAAGGGAGAGGATGGAGGCACTAAACCAGCTGGTGAGGCCAGGGAAGTTCAGGATTATCCCAGGTTACGTGTTTAGGAGAAGCAATCCTGCTATAGTAGGTGTAGAGGTTCTTGGCGGCGTGATAAGACCTGGTTATCCTGTTATGGATTCTCAAGGGAGACCTCTTGGAAGAATACAGGCTATAAAAGATAGGGACAGGAGCTTGCCGGAGGCAAGGCTTGGAAATGCTGTTGCAGTATCTATTCAGGGAAGAATACTTATTGGGCGTCACGTAGATGAGGGCGATATACTCTATACTAATGTGCCGGGCGAACACGCGTTCAGGATTTTGAGCGAGTTTAAGGATCTTGTCAGCAAGGACGAGTTAGAGGTATTGAAGGAGATAGCACAGATAAAGAAGAATCAAGGAGACGTGGCTTATAAGAGGGTTCTATTAAAGTTAAAGATGCAAAAATAACCTTGTTTTTCTATATCTAGTAATCGGGTACTATTTCCGTCTCTGTGAATATTACCTTGAATTCTCTCTCGAAACTCTCCGGGCTGTCGCTGGCGTGTACTACGTTGTCTTGGATTGATAATGCGAAGTCTCCTCTAATAGTGCCTGGAGCTGCTTTTCTTCCGTCCGTTGCCCCGATCATTAGTCGTACTACGCTGATAGCGCTGTCTCCTTCTAGCACCATAGCTACTATTGGACCACTCGTTATGAATTCTACTAGGTCGTTGAAGAAGGGTTTGTCTTTATGAACACTATAGAATTCTTGTGCTTTTTCTTTGCTTAGCCATATCATTTTGAGAGCGCGTATTTTTAGTCCTTTCTTTTCAAACCTTGAGATTACTTCTCCTATGAGCCCTCTCTTTACGCCGTCTGGTTTTACTAAGACTAGGGTTTTTTCTACTGCCATTTATATCACCTCGGGACTATGTGGGGAGATTGTTCGAATTAATATTAGTTGTCTCAGTGTAGTGGGATGTATAATAGATAATGTGTTTTATATCACGGAATCCGAAATAATGAATCCGGGGGACGAGATTATAATGAGCGGTAATGATATAACTGTCAAGCTTTACAAGACATTGGAATTTCCTCTATCTGATCCCTCTAATTTATACATGGTCAAGGTAAAGGATAAACACATCCTTGTAGATGCCGGTGCGAAGTCAAGACCACCTATAGAAGAGGAACCCGATTATACTTTGATTACGCATTGGCATTGGGATCATATTATGGGGATCATGTCCTTAACAAATTCCCCTATATGTATGAGTAGTGAAACGTTCAGTATTTTGTCCGAAGCCCGGTACATTGAAAGATTTAGAAATGTTTTAAGAGCTGGTGGCATACGTCTCGACGAGCCGTCGGTAAAAATGGTAGAGGTTATGTTCTTGGAGAGATATGACAAGGTCGCTAAGGCTCTTAAGCGAGCACGAGTTTATCTAGATGATGAGTGTCCTCTTGTTAAGGAAGGCATAGTAGATATTGTATCTTGCCGTGGTCATAGCATTGACCATGTTTGCTATGTTCTAGGAGACAGTATATTTACAGGCGACACTGTACTGGAGCCAGGTAGGCCGACGATAATTGATTTTGAGGCTCATAGGGACTCTGTTCTTAAAATATTGGCTGTTGAGTGGAGGATATTGTATCCTGGTCATGGTAGACCGCTAGACCGGGAGACGGTGTATAGGGTTACCCGGAAGCTAGTAGTTTCTAGGTGTCGTAGAGTATATGATATAGTAAAGGTAGTAGCGGAGCGTGGCGAGATAAGTCTTGATGAGTTGATGAGAGAGATTTATGGATTTGGTCCGAGCATTCAGATGTTTGTTCCTTTGAGAACTCTTGTTGGTTATCTTGTAGAGTTGGAGAAAACTGGGATGGTGATTGTCGATAGAGACGCTAGTCCTTGGATAATTAGGAGGGGTTAGGAGCTAGCGTCTTCTCCTACTTAGTTTTCTTGCTTCTCTTTCTGTCTCTCTGAGTATTAGTATATCTCCTTTCCTGACGGCTCCGAGAACGTTTCTCGTTATTATTCTTCCTTTGTCTCTCCCTTCTAGTATCCTTACTCTTACTTGTGTTACCTCTCCTGCTACCCCGGTTCTTCCGATTATCTGGATTACCTCGGCGGGGTATCCGATCTCCTCGATGATGCTCTCGTCTTCTGGCATCTTCCTTCTCCCCTTGACCAAGAATAGGAATGTGTACTATTAAAACTATTATATCCCTAGAAGGGCCCATGCCGGTCTGGGAGGTAGATGAAGATGCCGAAGATGAGGACATGTAGCTACTGTGGTAGGGTAATAGAGCCGGGGACAGGGCTAATGTTCGTTACACGTAAGGGAGACGTGCTCTGGTTCTGTAGCAGTAAGTGTTATAAGAACTTCATGAAGCTTAGGAGGAATCCGAGCAAGCTAACGTGGATAAAGAAGCTTAAGACTAAGCAGTTCAAATAGCGGTTTTCTCTGCCTCGTTCTATTCTATATCTATATATCGGCTCGTTATTGATAGATTTTATTTTCCTCGTCTAGGAGATATTTCTGGATCATAAGCGAGGGGGATTGTAATTGGTTAACTTTGAGTTTAATGAGGAGCAGAAGATTTTCCAAGAAGCGGTACGCGAGTTTCTTGCGAAGCACCTTGCGCCTATCTGGGACAAGATAGACGAGGAGCATAGGATACCTACTGATCTAATATATAGGATGGGTGAGCAAGGATTCTTCGGGATACCTGTACCAGAAGAATATGGGGGCCAAGGCGGTGATTTTGTTTCTGCAGCTATAGCCGTAGAGGAGATTGCTTATCATGACCCGTCCGTTGCAGTGGCTGTATATACGCTACTAAACAATGCTTGGCCATTCATACTCTCGCTGTATGGTACTGATGAGGCTAAGCAGACGATACTTCCTCTTGTAGGTAATGGTAGGGGTTTCTTCGGTATAGCATCAACGGAGCCTCATGGAGGTAGCGATGTTGCTGGAACACGGACTATGGCTACTAGGAAGGGAGATAAATACGTTGTAAATGGCGAGAAGATCTATATAAGCGGAGTAAGGGAGAGTATGGAGCAATTAGAGCTTGGAGGATGGTATCTTATTGCGAGAACTGGACGGTTAGAGGACCGTCATAAAGGTATTAGTGGTTTCGCGCTTGTAGGAAATTATAAGGGTAAGAAGCTTGAGGGATTAGAGTATTCTATTCTGAACACTATAGGAAGACATGGTATATCTACTGGCATGTTAACGTTTAAGGATGCAGAGATACCAGCCTCCATGCTTATAGGCGAGGAGAATAGAGGATTCTACTATGCTATGGAAGGGTTTACTCTTGCAAGAATACTGGTTGCGGCAGCTAATATTGGGGCGGCTAGATGGGGTCTTGAGCAAGCGATTGAGTGGAGTCGCGGTAGGTTAATGTATGAGGATCAGCGCCCGATAACCAAGTTCCAGGGTGTAAGCTTCCCTATCGCGGAGGCTGCTATGGAGCTGGAGGCCGCGAGGCTTCTCGTATACAAGGCTGCTTGGATGGCTGACAGGATCTATATCAAGAAGGAGCCCGGACTGAAGCCTAAGGATTTGAACTTCTTCTCGGCCTCGGCTAAGCTCAAGGCTGTGCAGACGTCGTTTAAGATACTATCGCTAGCAATGAGCCTATATGGAGCCGCTTCATATGTTAAGGAGACTAATATCGCTAGAAGCTTCATAGGGGCATTATCATATTATGTCGGTGCTGAGGGAGCACAGAACATAATGAGGTACATTATTGCTAGGGAAGTTATTGGACGAGAATACATAAAGTAATTTCGCTATATTTAGAGGGGGACTAGTAGGGTATCCATACTATTTACAATATTTTTCTTGTATTTCTTCTATTAGCTGGTTACATGCCTCCAATAGATCTTTGGCTTTAGTTGATCCGTGTAGTGCTGCGTCTTCTAGATTCTGTATGTTTTTACAGATTAGTGTCTTGATTTTTTCGCGTGTGATGTTATAGGCTTCGAGGGTTTCTTTATCGATCTTTTTATCGTATGTATTGATGTAGGGGAGGAACTCGTCTGTGGAGATTCTCCTAATGTATAGTCCTGTGTTATTGATTACTAGTCTTAGATTCTCGCCTAGCTGTATACTGGTCTCGTATTCTCCGGCTGGAGGCGCTAGACATGTTAGTAGATCGTATGGATCTGTTTCTTTTCTGCAGGGGCATTTACTCATTTTTGTATTTCCTCCACTATTAGGGTTAGGCCTTCTACTCCACGTACTATGACTTCTTTATCCTCTCGTATATGGCCTGATATGGATCTTGCTCTCCATATTTCTCCTTCTATGAGTATTTTTCCTTCTGGATCAAGGTCCTCTATTACTAGTCCTCTCTTTCCTATGAGCTCCTCTTCTCCTATTGCTGGTGGTTTTCTATAGGTTTCTATTATCTTGTAGGAAACGAGTATTGACACGAGTATTGTTATGGACGCTATGATTAGTAGGCTTTCTACTGATAGGAGGTTTTCTCTGTAGAGCATGTAGAGGACTATTAGGATTACTGCTACTATAATTCCTACTTCGTCTATTAGTGCGATGATGGATTCCTTTGTTATTGTTTGTTTCATGAATTGAACCTCTGTTCTCTTGTCTCCTATGATAGTGTGAATATATTCCCGGTTAATTATATAGTAGGGCCGTGGACCTGTTAGTAGGTATGGTTGTTCCCTGGGTTGTGGGCGATGGGTGGTAAGGAGCAGAAGCTTTTGCGTACGAGGGCGTCGTTTTCTCTCGCTGTTCTCTATGGGGCATTGACTACTTTGGAGTTCTTGGTTGAAGATGAGGGGCTCGACTGGGAGAGGGTTACTTTTAGTTGGAGTTTGAAGGATGAACTCGTGTATTATCCGGAGCGTCTGCTGGAGTCTGGCCGTGTCGAGTTTTATCATAGTGATGTTGGGGACGATGTTTATAGGAGGTATGAGAGTGGTAGTATTTCGTTTGATGTTGTTTTGAGGCCAGGGTTTGGGGATTCGAGTATTAGGAACCTTTATCGTGCCAGTATTGATTTGTTGATGCTTGATAAAGAGTTGTTTAGGCATAGGGCGGTTGAGACTTCTTTGAGCGGGATCGAGTATATGTTTATTTATCTTGAGACGGGTGAAGTGGCGATGTTTGAGGGCGAGAGGTATAGGGTTAGGTTGCCTTTTGTGTCTTCTACTGCGAATCTTCATACCCATCCTGAGAAGGCTTGTGGGTTGTCGAAGCCTGATGTTGAGTCAGCGCTGGACTTGTTGGTCGAGGGCGGTCTTATAGCCGCTAGTGCTACTCCTTCGTGTGTGGTTTATCTTGTCCGTGTGTATATGGTTTCCGAGGATGATTATACTCGTATAAAGGAGGCGTTGTATTATAATAGGCCTATTCCGGCGAGTCTTAAGAGTTTAGAGTATGGTGTATTAGGGTATTAGGGTGGTGGTGAGCGGTGTCTGGTGGCAGGCTGGGTCTTGACGAGGTTATTGTAGGTCTTTCTTCTCTTGTTAGGACTGGTTGGATGATTAGGGGTGTGCCTCCCAGTATTGGTGAGGTGGTTGCGGAGCATAGTTTTTCTGCAGCCTTGTTGGCGTTGGAGGTGTCTTTGCGTCTGCGTGATCGTGGTGTTAGTATTGATCCTTGGAAGGCTACTGCTATTGCCTTGGTTCATGATATTGGTGAGGTGGTTGTGGGGGATATTGCTAAGACTTCTGGTATTTCTAGGGAGGAGAAGAGGAGGGCTGAGGAGAGGGCTTGGGAGATGTTGGATGTTCATGACGGTGTTAGATTGTTGTTTAGGGAGTTTGAGGAGGGGGTGAGTGTTGAGGCTAGGGTAGCTAGGTTGGCTGAGTCTCTTGCGACTCTTTTGAGGGCTTATTATTATGAGAGGTTGGGGCATGATGTTAGTGATATACGTGATAATATGAGGAGGGTTGTGTTGGAGCTGGCTGAGTCTCTTGGTGCTACTGATATTGTTAGGGTGTTTGTTGAGGGTTGAGTTTCTTTGTGGTTATTTGATTTGGGAGCCTAGTTTTTCTCTTACTAGTTGTATTATTGTTGGTAGGATTTTGTAGCCTCCTTCTAGGATTCCTAGTTCTAGGTTTTCTCTGCATGCTTGTTCGTGGAATTTTCCTGGTCCTTTGAGGCTTGGGTGTGATATTAGTAGTGGTACGGGGTCGCTGCTGTGTGATTTCATGTACCATGGTGTGGCGTGGTCGCTTGTTATTATTATGACGGTGTTGTCTCTGTATATGCGGTCTAGGATTGTTCCGAAGAAGTATTTGTCTATTTCTTCTATTGCTTTTATTTTTCCTTGGAGGTCGCCGTCGTGTCCTGGCTCGTCGGGTCCTTTGAGGTGTACGTATATGCCGGCGTATTTTTCTAGTGCTTTTGCGGCTTTTTCTGCTTCTTCTTTGAGTATTTCTTTTTTGGTTCTTCCTTCTACTTTTACTTGTATGTCGTGGAGTTGGAGTGCTCTTGCTATTCCTCTTTCGACTATCATTTCTACTATAGATGCCATTGGGAACCCGTATTTTTCCTGGAAGGGCTCGGTTTGTGGGGGCCGGTCTCCTGCATCTCGTAGTAGGACGGCGTTTGCTGGTAGGAGTCCTTTTCTTCTCCTTTGCTCGTTGACGGGGTGTTTGTCGAGTATCTTTATTGTTTTTTCTGTGAACTCGTTTACTAGTTCTGCGGCTTTTCTTGCTTCGGGCGTGTCTTGTATTGGTTTGGCTGTCTGTATGTAGGGCTCGTATTTTTGGCGGGCGTGGCTTATGAGTCCTATTCTCTCGTAGGCGGGGTCGGTGTTTGTTATCTCGGAGCTGAGCCTCATCTTTGAGTGTCTTATTACGAGCACGGCTCGGTGACCTATCGTGGCCTTGAACCTGGCGACTGCATCCCCATTGTCGAGTTTCATGCCGTCGAGAGCCCTTGCAAGCTCCCGGGCCTCTGCGCTGGTCAGGGACCTGCCCGCTCTCCTGTCTATGATCCTCCTGCTCCCGGGCTCTACAGTGGCAAAGTTAGCCCGCACCGCCAGCCAGCCATCCACGAAATCAATACCAGCACCCAGCGCCTCCAACGGGCCCCTCCCAGTATAATAACGGGATGGATCATACCCCAACAAGCTCAACACAGCAACATCACTCTCAGGAGCAACACCCCGCCCCACAGTATAAACAAGCCCACACACACCACTACCAGCCAACGAATCAATAAACGGCTTACGACTCAA
>CAYROE010000060.1:0-7874 GCA_964425855.1 uncultured Desulfurococcales archaeon
ACAACAGGGAACGCAGGTATAATCCAGCCAACACCCTTCAACATAATCGTAGAACCAGGAGACCTAAAAGAAGAAGAACTACTAGAAGCTCTAGGCGATGGAATATACGCTACAAACAACTGGTACACAAGATTCCAAAACTACGTCGAAGGCACATTCTCCACAGTCACCAGAGACGCACTACTACTAGTACGCGGCGGTAAGCCAATTGGGTGCTCTAAACGGGCACGAATCACCGGCTCCCTAAAAGATCTGATAAAGAATATCATTGGCTTGGGCAAGGAGCTATGGCCTATCCAGTGGTGGGAGGTAAATATACCGAGTCTACTTCCACACATGATAGTCGAGACAAGGATAACCGCAGAATAAATGGTGAAACACTATAGACAAGTCTAAAGTCAATGTCTTCTTTCCTTTTTCCTTCTAATATTTCTCCAAAAGCCTTTGGACTATATAATAGGGCTCTTCGGAAAACTTAGAACCAGAATGGACAGTGACCAAGACTATTTTTCCGTTCTTTTTACATACAGAAACTATAGTTGTTGTCACTTCTACAGTCATATAATTAAGGTGAAATCTCCTCGTTTGTTCAAACCATGCTTCACCCATGATAGAAGGAGCACCTATGCTATGACCTAGTCCGAGAGCATGAACTAGCTCATGAACACCAACAGCTGTGTACTAATTTTTATCGGATACACAATTTAGACCTCCTATGGATGGTTTAACGGGAGCATATGCAAGTGATATTATCGAGCTAGAAAAAATAAAAATCACTACAAAAATAAACAAAATATTGATTGCCTTTCTATGGCCAATTTCAGATTCACCCCCCTAATAGCATTGATACGAAATTCTCGACTGATTCCCCATAGACACTTAGTTTCTCAATTGCTATTTCCCTTAGTTGATCGTATGTATAAGGACGCCAATAAATTGTAGGACTCTGGAATAATTCTGTGGGATTCAAAGTGATGTTACTTGGAGGTTTAATAGTGTTTAAACTAAATACCTGTCCATCCATTATTAGATATGCCCATGGCCCCCATACATAATCGTAGTGGACATAGATACCGTCTAATTCGACGTCTAGAAATACAATGTATTCATAGCCTGGTTCTAATAATGGAAATGGTGATGCCACATCATGAATTGTGAGATTGGTTTTGTTGCTAGCATTTTCTGATATAAATGCTGTCACTTTTAATTTTATTGTATTATTTTCTTTTATTTCGGATAATAAACTGTTAATTAACTGATATTGATTCTGTGCAAGTTCACATACGGTAGGATCCTTGATACATAGTTCTTGTGGGGGAATCTCTATAGTGTTCTGAGGATCTACTATGATTTTATTAATTTTAACCTGATATACTACGTCAGCACGTATTCCGCTCTTAGTAACGTTATCGATTGATAACACGGTTATGATTACCACGCCTGTCCCGTTTTCGATTATGTCCTTGAAGGGATTATCGGAATTTGCCAGAGGCCATACAAAATAACTGAAATATATGTCTGAATTGTTACCATTCATGCTTTTTATATAGTTATCTAAGGGTGTAGCCATGCTTTCTACTCCTTTCCAGCCACTATATGTATATAGCTCGATGATACTATCGTGATAAGAATTATTCGTTTCGCTTTGCTCAGAACCACTATTTGGAGTCTCTTCTGATAGATACGCAAGTCTTATACCGGCAGATATAA
This sequence comes from uncultured Desulfurococcales archaeon, assembly GCA_964425855.1. Classification (GTDB taxonomy): domain Archaea; phylum Thermoproteota; class Thermoprotei_A; order Sulfolobales; family Acidilobaceae; genus S143-63. The sequence continues at coordinate 1,711 of CAYROE010000060.1, forward strand.
TAATAATTACTATTAATACGGAGAAGAGAACAATTTTCTTCATAATTAATCCCCTAACTATTAATATAATGTTTAGTCATATATATATAGCATAGTATCTTCATATATATTGCCTCACTATCCTGGTCCCGGCAAATCTATAAACTAAATTCCACTATACTACTACATTATAGTATAACCAGTTTGTAACAACGATGCTTTCACCATAGGTTTCATCATATATTAGCTCTCAAAACAACACATTACTTAGCTTCTGAGATAATTTCAAACATATTCAAAATCATTGATCTAGTTTATTAACATTATTAAATAGGAAAAACTCAAAATAATATAATCATTAATTCTAAATATACATATAATCCCCTATTCTAAACAGGGAGACCAAACAGTGCTGCTACTAGCTAAGAAAAGAATAATAGTTACAGGGGCGAGTAGGGGCATAGGCTTCGGTATTTCAAAGATACTGGCATATCATGGAGCTCACCTATACTTGACAAGTCTTAACCCTAGCCATCTAGAAGAGGCGGTGCAGAAGATCAGGCAGGATCCAGGTACGAGGGGAAAAGTAGTAGGTTATAGTGCCGCTGATCTATCCAGGCCTGGGTATGGTTCAATAATAGTGAGGAGAGCAGTCGAATCAATGAAGGGTTTAGACGGGATAGTTTATGTTCCTCCACCCCCACCTCCAGGCTTCTTCGAGGAGCTCACATTAGACCACTGGACGTATAGTAGCCAGGTTCTTATTCATAGCGCAATAGAAATGGTTAAGACGGCACTGGACTCTTTAAAAGAGAGCGCCCTATATAACAGGAATCCCAGTATTGTATTCGTGACCAGTATCGCCGCATGGGAGCCCGACCCCGTTATAACAACTAGCAGCGCTCTTCGTATAGCTTTGCATGGACTAACCCAGGTCCTTGCAAGGGACCTTGGTAGGTATGGTATCCGGGTCAACGCCATTGTGCCAGGATACATATTAACAGATAGGTTGATGAGTCTGGCCAAGAAAAGTATGCCCAATAATCCTGAGGAATATCTTGATAGCTTAAGGAAGAAGATACCTTTGGGACGGATAGGTACCCCTGAAGACATGGGTTATACGGCATTGTTTCTTCTAAGCGATCTTTCAAGCTATATTAATGGTGCAATCATACCAGTAGATGGAGGACTCCATAGAAAAACAATATGAGTAATGATACGATTATACAACTGCATTAGATTAATTTTGTTTAAAATCAATAATCCGAAATAATTTTTATCACAATGTTTATAGAAATCTTTCTAGTATTACCTATTTTAATAACACTTAATCTTTATTGCAAGAAGACAACCTTTATATACTACTTGTTGATTGCAGATACATGTATATGAACAAGAGGTGCATGTAGATATGTCTACTCCAATCCAGAGGATATTAGCCGACATGACTCGAACACCCGGAGTACTAGCTATATTCATAGTGAGCAAAGAAGGATTCATAATCGACAAGGCAACAGCAGGTACTCTAAACGTTGATGAAGACGCTATCGCGGCAATGTTAACTGCAGTCTATGGATCAACAACGCAGTTAGGACAGGAACTAGAACTAGGAAAACCGGAAACCACCACACTAGAGTATCCTGGCCATTTCCTGTTAATACATGATATGGGTGAAAACCTGCTAGTACTGTTGGCCGACAGGGCTAAAGCCATTCTAGGAAGACTAAGATACGAACTCAAGAAACAGGCCCCAAGAATAGCAAACAGTCTATAAGCCGCATAAGGGTGATAGTATCCGTGGAGGAACAAGTCAAAGAGAGTGGTTTCACCTTGAGTAAAAAAGTAGAGATAAGTAGCGGACTCATAAATGTAATTGTTGCAGGCTACCAAATAGCACTAAATAAAACACTAGGTCCTGGAGCAGCTGCTATGACTCAACTCCTAATAAAAGATATCGGAGAATTCCTAGAAGATCTCCTTGAAGATGCTGGATTTGAGCTCCACGACATTAGCGACCTCTCGTCAGATATACCAAAAGCATTCCAGATGCTTGGTATAAGTCAGAGGGTAGAAGTAGAGACGCCATCAAATGGTTCAAACAAAGGAGACAAATACATAATTAAAATATACGATAGTATATTCAGACCTGTGGCATTACTATTGGAGAAGAAAGGCATCAAATTCACATTAAGCCCAGAATCATTCCTGGCAGCTGCCTTGGTAAGAAAAGCCATTAGAAAACAAAAATCAGATGCACAAATTAAGATAAAGGTCAGACCACAGAAATCACCCGATGAACCTCTAGTAGTGGAAGTCGAAGTGAGGTAGGATTATAGTGAGCGAATTCGACAATAATTATTACTCCAACATCTCTGATTTTTGCGAAAAACTAGACTCTATCGAGTATATCAATATTATATCTCTAGAAGGATTCCCTATCGAATTCTCCAAGAAGCTTACCAGGGAAAAAGCTGAGGCCGCCGCAGCACTAGCCATAGATTTACTATACGGATCAAGAGAAGCGGCTAAAGATCTCCTAGGTAAGGAAGCTCAAGAAATCATACTTGACGTTGGCGACGGTTCTGTCCTCGACGTGAGGAAAATAAAAGAATTGATATTGCTAGTCAAAGGAAAAAGAAGAAATGTTGAGGAAGCTCTTCAAAGTATAAGCCTCTATCTGAATAACAAAAAAATATCTTGTCCATATTGCAAAAACAACTTGACATTCGCGGTATCAAGCTGTCCTAAATGCAGTAGAATTATTCCATTTACCTCGAGAACCTGTCCCAGCTGTGGTTACAACGTAGCTATTAAAAAATGCCCTTATTGCAATAAACTAATATCATTCAAGGGTCAACCTATTAGAATAAAGAAGGATACTATAGATACTTCTTTTGCTATTATTGAAGGCTCGATACTAGGGATAGCTTCATCAATATATTTCTATATATCTACAAATACTATACCTATATCTATTATAGGAGGCATAGCTATAGGTGGATTAACCAGCTACCTCTTATATCGACGAGCTAGAGTTAAAATAGAAGCCGATGACTTGGAATAAATTTAGAATTAGGGAAACAAGATATGTTTTCTATACCCGTATAGCCTTGATAGAGCTGATTTTTTATTTGAATAACATACTGTCTCGGTTTTTCCTGAATCATACCTCACGAATAGATACGGGCATCCCTTAGAATCACGAATAATGCAGACATATTCGGATCCCTCACCTACTGCCGTAAAACCACACCTGTCCACCTGTTCCTCTGGCGATGTAAAAACTGTATAATCACATTCGGGGTCTAGAGAATACATATATACTAGTTCGAGACACTCCTTCTCACTATAATAACTATCTTCGGCATGTCCCTTTTCTTCCTTTCCATTCTCTGTATCGGCATGTGTCTCTGCCATAGTTATGCCTAACTCATCCGCTATGTTTTTAGCAAGATATGTAATCTTATCGAAGGACGCTTGTCTTATACTATAGCCTAAATTTGATAACTTTTCTAGGTCAAAAAACATTTGTATTGGAGTAACCTCGAAGATCTCGGCATTAATACGATAGATGTTTTCATTATTTTCGACTTTACTGTCGCAAACTAGATACGTTGTATTCTTGTACATCCATACTCTGCATTCTGATTCTGTCACATCGGGATAATCATAGAAGAGGTATATATCTACTAAAACCGCCGAATCCTCGTTAGTGAATCTAGATGCCTCGGTCAATATTTTAGTTAAAATGCTTTTTAGGTCGTTCTCAACGTCAACTATTAATGTTTTTAAATATTTTTTGAACAAGAAATTAGGCATCTTAGCCAATATTTATTACCTCTCCTGCATTGTCAGAGAATTTCATCAATGAATTCAAGTATATAAAATTTCTGTATGTATCAAATTGAATAATTATATAATACCCTGTATATCATGCAATTCATTATTTACATACGATACCTATTATTATACAAACTTCTCCCTTAAAATAAATATCAATTCCAGAAATTCATAACTAGGAGGGATAGAGGAATGAACAAAAACCTCTTGTTTGAAGTACTAGTAGGATCCATAAAATCTGAGCTAATAACAGACGACTCGATGCTGATTGAGGCTAAGAAGGGAGTGTTACACGCTGTCAAGGTTGCGTCAAGACTTGCACATTCCCTGAAAAAGATAGTGCTAATAACTTTACTAGATAAGGATTGGACTGGGATCATAGTGATTGTTAATCCTTTTAATCGAGAAAAAGTTACATTATGCACTAGTGGATTTGGCATAATCACTGAATGTAACCCGACTAGCTTAAACTGGCCTGTTGACGAAAAAGTAAAAATATATTTAATCGATGGTGACGATAGATTATATTTCGGTGACGTACTAGCCGTTAAATAAGATAGCATTTATGCATAAGTTAGTCAATCGGTGCCTGCTAGCAGCCTATACATTATAATTACAGAAATTGTAATTACTAGTAATTTTATATATTGGTTCCAGTTTAACAAAATAATAAACCATCCTATTTTCGGAATTCTATGCTTGACAGAGCCTATTATATCATCGTCTTGTATAAGATAAGGATCTGGCTCAGCATTTGCATCTCCCTTAGTCCGTAAAGATTCATCATCGGATAAGTCGTAGATCCTATGAGTTATTACGACTCCATTGTATTTGTAAGAGATTATGTCTCCGGTCTCGTAGTGGGGTTTTGGTGCGACTATCACGAGATCTCCTATGCTTAGTGTTGGCTCCATGCTTCCTGTTACTACTACGTATGCTCTGTATCCGTTTGATAGTCCTGCTAGGATAGCTATAATTGATACTATCAGTAGTCCGACGACGAGTAATGTTTTCCATGACAGATTTCTCCTATAGTCTATTAGTTGCTTTTTTGACAGTGATGTTGACATGTAGACTACTGTTATTATGACCGCTGTAGCTAGTATTGAGTGTGCTAGGACTGGGCCATTGAACTGGATGGGGGACATTGACCATGCTAAGTATATTGTTGCTATGAAGCCTGTTGATGACAGTAATCCGTATTTCTGGTATACTAGTGTCGCAGCTATTCCAATGCCAAATAATAGTATTAGGGTTGAGATATAGATTGTTCCAGGAGAGACAATATAGAGTGCTGATATTATTCCACCCGATATAAGAGCTAATAGTGATTTGTCGTCCTCCTCATTGTAGATTAGCGATTCAACCATTTTGATAATGAGGGAAAATGTTAGCCCTATAGATAACGTGTAAAGCCAGAACAAAACGTATGTTATTCCTCCAAAAACAATAGATCCTATACTGTAGATTACTCGTGCTAACCCTAGAAATAAGATATATGATATCCCAGCTAATACTAGACCAGTAGTGAAAGCGTTAATCTGTGTTTTTCGCTTTATAGTATCTCGGGGTTTCTGAGTATAGATGTAGAGTGTGCCTAGGACGGCTACTGTTCCCAGAGAGAATAATGCTAAAAGAGTATAGTAGCCTAAGAGCGATCTCGATATCTTTGAGGCCGTTCTTGGGATGATATAAGATATTATATAAAGTGATATTATTGATAATATAAGAAGTATTTGATTCATGTGCCTTTTAAGGCTTTGAGAAAAACCGTTCATTTTGTGTCTCAGCCTCGCATACTCTCATTGTTGTACTATATGTTATGGGAGGGCTTGTACCGCATAGTAGTGGATATAGAACGCTGGGTTATAGGCGTCTCCACAGCTCTCTCCCATGTATTCTTCGTGTTGCTGTAGATCGTCGCTTATTCCTATCCATACGAATATTATTGTTTTCTCTCCGGGCATCAGTATATTATCGGTATCATATTGTATAATGGTTGTGCTCGACGTATCGGTATATAGTACTGTGCCGGACTCCATGTTAGATTCTAGGCTCATTGCTGTGCTCACACTGTTAACGTTAGCTAGCCACCATGAGAGCGGCTTTGTATAGGGGCTAGTCCACCCGTCTTGTATTGATGCTATACTGTAGTCGAGTAGGTCGAACTCGCCATTATAGTAGGGTGCATCGAATACAGGGTTAATGAGTATATAGTCTGCTAGGTCTCCTGGGCATCCAGTCCCGGCTTCGAACCAGAACGTTACATGTACAGGTATTGTTCCCTCGTTCCGTACTTGGAACACATATGCACCGTATCCGTTTGGATACGCGTTCACTAGGTT
>CAYROE010000061.1:0-7656 GCA_964425855.1 uncultured Desulfurococcales archaeon
AGCATCAATATGCTCAGCGTGAATAGTAGTAATACCACCGTGACCAGTGTTATGGAGAAGTATAGGAGCGTTGCCTCCGAAGAAAGACTCGGTACCAGGCACGCTGATATCATAGACGAATCCGTCGTAGTCCTCTACAGTTATTTCTCTTACTTTGACTGGTCTAAGATCACCATTAATGTATTTGATAATCCTATTGTAGTGTTCTAGAGCTTCTCCTTCAAGGGAGCCCTTATCCAGTATCCATTCAAGTATTTTATAGGCAGTCTTTACGCTTATGAAGCTTCTTCTTAGTATATAGGTTAGGTTGTAGGGCATTGACTTGGCATTGGCGAGCTTTGCTAGTCTCATGAGAGCCTTAACAGGGATCCGTTCTGCACCGTTGGGAGCCTTATAGTCATTATCGAAATAGATGTTTACGTTATAGTATATTCGTCCTTTGTTTTTACCTGTGCCTCTCTCCGTTGAGAGTAGCGAGTACCAGCCGTACAGTCTTGCTAGCCACAGAAGCTGTATGGCCAGGTTCTTATTGGCTGTGGAATAGTTCACATAACGTCTTTTGCTTGTCCTCCTAGAGTCTGCTCTTAGACCGTCGAAGAATGCTCTAACTATATTCCTATCGGCATTCCAGATAATGCTTGGGACTTTTTTCTCGTCTAGTTTCCTGCCCATAAGGTATTCGAACCGCTTAGCCAATAGGGTGTTATTATACTCATAGATAACGTAGGTGTCTCTATCGGTAACTGTAGGGGTTAGCCCGTACTTATTCCTCATAATACGTATAACTCGTTCTGCTATCTCTTTTTCTCCTGCTTCAAGAGTGAAGCAGATTCTTGCTCCTCTATGGTGCTTTACGCAGCCATCAGCTAGGTATACTCCCATTATATATGCTAGGTCATCGTCGAGTCTTCCCAATATAGGATCTATTATAGAGAGGTACTGTTTCTCCTCTACATGTTGTAGAAGTTTGAGATTGCCTGAAGACGAGTTAGAACTTGCTTCATTTTCAATGTGCCTCTTCTTACTGATTTCTGTTCTATTAAACGTGACTAGTAGGTCTCCTGGATTGAGTCTGTCGACTCTTTTTTCCCTGATTTCTAGTGTTTCTGGATCCAGTACGAATACGCTATGGCTTCCGGTTGCACGTATCTCTGCACCTGTCTCAACCTTTATACGGTATATCTTTTTGGCCCGGTGCCGTAAAACGTACTTTATGGGTTTCCAAACTGTCCTATAACCGTCGTTGCTCAGTACCCAGTATCCCTCTATGTCTTTTGCAATCCTTTCCTCTTCTGGATCACTATAGAATCTGTCTACGAACTCTCCTATATTTACAATCTCAACGTTACCATTCCTATCCTTGATTATTATGGGTGTATCCCAAGATACGCTTGCAAGGGCCTGGAATAGTACTTTTGCTTCTTCTCCTCTTACCTCTCCTACTATTACTACGTCGGGCCTGTATCTTAGGCTTACTCTTACCAGGTCGTATAGGCTTATTTCGCCCATTCCTCCTTCGAAGCCGTAGCTTGGTCTGCTGTAGAGTTGTACCCAGTTCTCGTGGGTTAACCTGAGCTCCGGGGTGTCTTCTATTGTTACTATTTTTATTGTTGGCCTGAGGAGTGTTGCGAGGGCGTTGAGAAGTGTTGTTTTTCCTGCCCCTGTCACTCCCATTATTAATCCTGTCATGTTGAACTCTAGTATTTTCCAGAAGTAGGCTGCTAGTAGGCTGCTCACAGTTCCTCCGAGTACTAGGTTTATTATGCTTAGAGGCTTGTCCCTGAATTTTCTTATCGTGAATGTCGAGCCGTCTCTGCTGACTTCACGCTTGTATGTTGCGGCGAGTCGATGGCCTTCGGGTAGTATCGCGTCTATTATCGGGAACGCCACGCTAACGTGTTTTCCTGCTTTGTGGGCTAGTTTTACTACTAGGTCGTCTAGCTCCTCATCACTGTCAAAGCGTATATTTGTGGGTATGCTCTCGTATCTGGAGTGCCAGACATAGATTGGTCTACCCACGCCGTCGCAGGAAATATCCTCTATGGCGGGGTCTTTCATGAGAGGTGTTATGGGACCGTACTCTATGGAGTCACGGTTAATATAGTACTCTATCTTTTGCCAGCTTATCCCAGGGTGTATGCTTGAACTGAATCGCAGTCTGAACTTCCTAATGATCTTGGATACCTGCTTCTTGAAGTGCTCACGAGGGTCTTCTCCACTGGGCGGGGGCTCGAGCTCCCAGTACAAGATATCCATTACCTTCTCGTAGAGTTGCCGCTCCTCCGTAGTGAGGGGTATCTCGTCGACAAAGTAGAGCAGGGATCCGTCAACTTTCCTCTCAAGGATAAGTGCACGCGCCCATGGATCGACGAGAGGATAACTCTCCAAAATTCTATAGTCTGCGCGGAGGCTAACTATTTTCTCGTAGATTAACCTGTCAAAGTCTACTTTTACCTCTCTTTCTTCTTCTTCGGAAGGAGTCTCCTCTACCTTCTTTCCCTTCCAGGGAAACCTCAGCTTAAACACTATTATACACCAGCCAAAGACGAGATGCTTATCCTCATTTAGATATGTCTGGTGGCTGGACTATTCCCTTGTAGCCCCGTAATAATGCGTCTGTAGAGGTTTTTCTACTCTTCTATCAAGCCAATACAATCTATCTAGTATTGTAGGGCTAGGATGCAAACCCATATTATTCTGAGGAGCACTTTAATGAGACTTGGTATAGTATAGTAGTTCGTATATCGTATTGAGATAGTCGATAGTTTTGAGATGATTAGGCTTGGTGAAGGAGATAATGAGAAAAGCATTGATCCCGGGAATACTTATATTACTAGTAGTGTTGTCCTCGCTACCCTCTATAGCTAGTCCACTCCCCGAGGAGCTCGGCACCTCTTCACTTTCCTCTCAGGCATATAATTTGCCTGTGAAGCTAACCCATGTCTATAATATGCTAGAATACTCTCTCCCCTCAAACACTATCCCACAAATAATTGATGCCCAATTCATTAGGCAAACACTCCTAGCAGTAGGATCCTCGACCTACGCTATAATGACAGTTAATCCAATAGACCGAAGCGTATCCGTTGAAGCTATGGGATCAATTATCGGCACCGGTAAAGGAGTCTTCGTCTCCTCTACAACGGGAAGCTCCTGGTACGGAGTCTATACAGATCATGGAGAAATATTATTGATAAATTCTACCAACTACTCCTACCTCGTATCATACTATACAGCTACACGACAACCCGTTGTATCAGCAAGCCTATACGACGGTGTAAACTCCACGAAGCTTGTTGCCTTAGACCAGGAAGGATACGCATACATACATACAGTTCCACAACCCTACACCATAGAAATAGGCCCCTCATCCCATGATACTGCTTTAGCAAGCCTCCCCTACTTTACACTCTTCGAAGAATCCCAAGTAAAGAAGTTTACATCAGGTACAGACTGGGTAAACACTAACATCACAATGCTACCAGTAACATCATATACCTATACCGGCAATGTGGAGACAACCTTATATTACTGGAACGCTTCATCCTCGTCATACGAGCCAGTTATACCAGGAGCATTTGTTAATGGTGGAAACACCATAGTAAAGAAGCTCCACTTATACCTAGTCGACTACAATAACCTCTCAATAAAATCCCTCACCGTGGAATCCTCAGTCACCAATGTATTCACTCTCACAGATCTGCCTCCAGGAACACGAGAGATATTCCCCGTATTCGAGATAACCGTCAAGAACGCTACTACAAATACGATAATATCACAACAGTGCTATACGTCGGGCAGAGTCCCCATAACAATAGTTCCAGGATCAACCCTCTCTCTAACGCTTAACCTTGATCCTGCAGGCTCAAGTCTTTCAAACTGTCTCCAGCTATACAACGTAACTGTATTACAAGACTCAATATATCTACCTATACTTCTCGTTAATCTGGACAAGATAAACTCGACTAACCTATACAATGTCCCAGATTATGGAGCCCCGCTATGGATGACGATTCTCCCTATCTCAGGAGACGTAGGGCCCGACACAATACGCTTCATACAGGCATATAAAGTAACAACGAAGCCCACAGGATGGCCGGCTAACGCTACCGGGATCCTAGTAATAGGTGCAAACAGATACGTCTACGTATATCTCGTAGACGATAATCTAGTCCCCCAAGAATTCAATACGCTAAACAAATATTATGAAGTCCTTGATGTAGGAACGACGCCAACCACAATACAGATCTATGGTGATGGTTCAACACTATACGTTGGAACAAGTTATGGAACTATATACCAATATACGTGGAACTCGACCTATCAGAAGTATCTAGAGACCTACAGCTACCAGCTAGATACACAACAAGTCGTATCAATGAGGTTAAGCGAAGACGGAACCCGTCTAATCGCATCAAGTAGCAGTGGCCTCCTACAATTAATAGACTCGATCAACTGGACTCCTCTATGGAGAGGAGTACCAGGATATAAAGGCGTCGAGACAAACATGGCATCGCCCGTACTATTAGGTGATCCAAGCAGAACACTTGTAATATACTCAACAGAGTCCTCTGCCCTATCAGCTATGTATAATATATCGACGCAACTTGTACCCGTTACAATATCATTAGACCTCAAGCTAAGAGATCTCAACGGAACCCTAGCCAGGCTCCAGATACCCGAGGGAACAAACGCGACAATATACTCTAATGGAACACCTGTAGCATACTCATTACTAGACACAAACACAACATTCTATCTCCCACCCGGATCGTATACAACAGAAATAACGATACCGGGAATAGGAAGCCTCCAGAAAGACTACAACGTACCATACCCGGGTATACAAGACACTATCACTGTAACACTAAGACAAGTAGACCTATACGCCTACACACCTCAATCCATTGGAGACCCACAGAGAGATCCAGGATATTATCTCATGAGTGGGCCTAAGCCCGGAACCAGCATACAACTATCACAGGTAGCCTTTGACCCACTACTTGGATACACGCCTCAGGCCCCAACAATTACAACAATCACGGATGAGACAGGCCACTCAACAGTAGTGATATGGGAGGGTGTATCATATCGCTTGACAGGATCCCTAGAAGACTATACGGTAACTCCTGTTACGATCTCATACTATGATTCACAACACGTCTATGTCATAGTCAACCCCACACTAATCCCTACACTTATAGAAGTAGTGGACAGTGACAGTATAGGAACCGGTACACCATTCTATGTCGGCGGTGCCCAGGCTTCACTATACTATTCCGTAACAGGAAAAAGCGTAACTCTAAGCATAGGCTCTGGTCCCACACTATACTATCTACCGGGAGGAAACTATTTAGTGAACGTGACAGCACAACACTATATACCTACGACAACATATCTAACAGTCACTTCTCCTACAGCTTCCCTAAATGTATCGCTTACACCCGAAATATACCTGCTTCAACAAAAAGTATACAGCCAGGACCCGACAAGCCTAGGAATAGCAAATGGGCCAGTAGGAGGAGCAACAGTAACAATTACGATGACCTGGCCGATCCCAGGTCTAGTTAACCTAGTAGTATATACGGGCCCCGACGGAGAAATAGACATACCGCTGAGATACGGGACATACCAGGTGACGATTAACTATACATACGCTGATCCCATAACCTACACGCTCGTACTTGGATCGGACACTGTGAAAACAACAACCCTGACACTATATGAGTCAAGCGTAGTCTACGCAATACATGATGCTGAATACACAGTTTACCGCGTACAGAACGTGACACTTTCATTAACATATGTAGGATCAAACTACCAGAACACTATTAACATAACTGTACCCTCCGGACAAACCCTCATAACACTACCACAGGGACGGTATATAATCAAAGCCTCGGCCAAATACTATGAGACTCTTACCATAAGCCGTGTATACTCTAGTACTCATATATCAGAGCTTCTATACCTACAGCCAAAATACGTGCAAATAACGATCCATGTAGAATATGCACCATCTCCAGGTAGCCTTGCGGAAGGACCCATACAGGGAGCGGAAGTGCGTGCAGCCATCGAATACCCAGGGTTCCCAATTCCTCCAGTAACCACATACACCAACGCGCAAGGAAACGCTGTTATCCTACTAAGAGAAGGAATATACAATATAACTGTAAGAAACCAGTACACAACCAGTACTACGTTTACATATGAGGTAATTGGAAGCTCCACGGTGCCAGTACAACTTTATCCGCTCTATGGCAACATAACATTAGTAATCCAGGACTCAGAGACACAGATACCAATACCGGGCGTAGACGTGAAAATAACAAAGATAACTCCAGGAAGCGCTAATACAGTCGAATACATTCTCGAAAATGGTCTCCTTACCATAACTCTCCCAGCAGGAGAATATCTTGTCCAAGCAGAATACACTGGCAGATACTACGCACAGCAAACCACAATAATAGTGTCATCAGGAGCAAACACAGTAGAAACACTATCACTTTCCCCAATATACGAGACATTCACAATAACTACAAATGCCTCCCAAGCTGTACTAGTAATAAATGGGCAAAGCTACCAACTCCCAGAGACAACAATACCACAGGTACAACTTGTCGTAGTCCCAGATGATCCACTGCTTGAAACAGTCTATAACCAGACACTAACCGTATACACTAGCGGGACCGGAAAGATAACCCTCACGCTCAGGACAGGAGTGTATCAGATAACAGCCATAAAGCCAGGATACCTCACAAAGGTACTATTAATTAATGTAACATCAATGACAGAAAGCGAGACAATCAAACTTGTTCCAAGAACAAACAGTGTCACACTCCAAGTACTAGACAACGAGCTAGTCGACCCTGTACTTTTGGGCTACAACGTAACAATATTCTCATACAATAACGTCACAGTCAACATTAATATCTCAAACGTCCAGAATACGCTCCAGGTGCAGGCACCTACTGGGGAATATCAGCTAACAGTAGAGAAACCTCTATATTATAGTCAGACAATACAGACCTACATTCAGGAAAACACGCAGTTAACTGTAGAACTAATACCTATAACTAGAAACATACTTGTTACATTAAACGTTCAGGCGCAAAACCTCGGAGGACAAGTAACAAACGCCACACTTGTTATAAAGTCAACAACATGGAATCTTGCTGATCCCTACATAAATACCTCGATAACCGCAGGTACGGCGACGATACAATCAATAAGGCTCGGACAATACCAGGCATGGCTAGTAAACGAATATTATGGAATAAACTTCTCATTAGGCAATATAACAGTTAATAAGACCACAACTGTAATATCTCTTACAATAGAGCCTCAGACATCAAACGTTACAATATCACTCTACGACTCGGATCTCACTGGACTAATAATAGGAAACGCGGTACTTAGATTCAATTACCAAGGTCCATTAGGACAAGGAGTCATAACAGTCACAATAGTAAACGGGACTGGTCATGCAGAGCTACCAAGAGGAGAATACAGTGTAGAGGTAACCTCTGACTATTATAAGGATTATTCTAGTCAGTTCATTGTTGCAGGAGACACACAATACGTTGCTCTCCTGCTACCAGTAAGAGTAAACACGGTTCTAGACCTACTCGATATTGACGGGAATCCCGTAACAGT
>CAYROE010000062.1:0-2357 GCA_964425855.1 uncultured Desulfurococcales archaeon
CGGCGGCGAGGGCTCCCGTAGAAGACGGGGTTGATGGGGCGGGGGTGTAAGCCCCAAGGGTATTCCCGAGGGGTTCAGCCCGCCGCTCCCAATCGCCCGAGGCCGCAGGGTGCTCACCCTGGGGCGGGCTGCACGATAGTATAACGGTGTGGCCCGCTGGGCCCCCAGTAAGGGCCCTATGGAGCCATGGCCTCTGCGAGGCCCAGACGGACGCGGGAGAAGACGCCCAGTTGCAGAGGCGGGAAAGCAGGCATCAGCCTATACACGGCGCATATTCCGGAGGCCTAGCTTCCTTGGCTTATCCCGTATTCTCAGCGTATACAATTATATCGGTCTCCAAATTATACGGGTTTAAACTCGTAAACAGGCAGATAGTTTTAGGGAATCCGTAGTGAAGGAGTCGTAGTCTTGATCTTCTTTGACATAATATGTAATTCTCTCTAGAAGACAATACTAATTTATATTAGTGTCATAGGCCTCCTACTATACTGAATAGTAATACCGTCAACGGTGGAAAACATGAAGCTTACAAGGACAATTGCGTCGATCCTTCTACTGGTAGTTCTATTAGTGATGCCTGTAGCAGGTGCATCGGCATATAATCAGTCTAGTAGCGTCGTGGGAACGATAACGTTCTCTCCAAACTCTACTAGCATGGACCTCTACTTCTATACTAGCGTTGACTCAAGTAACTTAACAGCGTTCCAGGCGGAGCTCAATTACACGTTGGATCCAACGACGTGCTCTGCAGAGATGTACGGTAACCTATATCTGGAGTCTCCCCAGCTACAAGGAGTAAACCTGCAGGCAAACTATAATGGCACGGGACAAGTACAAGTAAACGAAACAGAAGCCATGAGTAACCATACAAATGTATTCCTCCTTCATGGAGAAGCAATAAATGGCTCCGACTACTACTCGATAAACCTCTACTACGAGAAACAGAGCAGTAAAACCTACCAGCTAGAGACATACTCCTACACAGGGCAACAGAGTTCAATGCTAAACCTGTCAATAACATACATGAACACGACCTCGACCATATCCCTAGAACTAAACTTGTCTTCGACTTCACAAGCCCAAGGAGACGCTAACATGACAGCCGGTTCAGGACACATAACAGGACCAGTAACATTCCAGCAAGACACCTACCAGCTATCAATGAACGTAGACATAACCTACGAGTACAAAGTATACGCAGAGAACAATACGATCCAGATAACAGCCACCACAAACCTCGAATTCCAAGACTATATGACCGCCTTCCAAGCATACATGATGCTTAGCTATATAGTCTCATACCTAAACCTAGCAAATAACCTAACCCTAGTACCCCCGACAACAACCAATCCAGTAGTATCAATAATACTAGAATACCAGGACAATCTTACGGACATAGCCAACATGACAATGCCTATGCCCATGCCCGGCATGCCCGGTGGCTCAATGATGCCCGGTATGATGAACGCCTCTATGATGATGCCAATTGTAATGCCTTCACAACCACCAACAGGAAACATCTCATACATCACAACACTAGACTTAGTAATAAACAACGGCGAGCTCGCAGCAAACCTCCAAGGAAACGCTACCCTGCCCCCCGGAGCCTGCAGTCTCGGATACCTACCAACAAGCCTCCAAATAAGCTCGAATCTAGACACAACAACTAGCACAATAGAAACACATGTAACTGGATATCTACAAGCCCCAGAGCCATTTACACCATTCGCTATCGTAAAGAAAATAATCATGAAAGCAGGAGAAGAATTACATAGCACAACCTTAAATATTACACTCGAGGGAACAAACGGGGTATCATTCATATACAATGGACAAGTAATGGACACAATACAAATAACAAACGAGAATGTAGACTCCCTAGAATACCTAGGAATAATCTATAACGGGACAACATACTACGGCTTCGATAAACCAACAGAGATATCGCAAGAAAACACGAGAGTCATGGTAACACCATTCACAAACAACATAATCCTAAAGAACGTAAACACAGCGACAATAATGCTACCCTTCGAACAGCCAAAACTCACAGACGAGCTATCAATAACAGTTGAATCCAACTCTGAAACAGCCGCGTCAATCACACTCCACAAAGACACCATGATACAGGGAGACCTACAAGTATCATATCACAGCCCCGACCTAGTCACAATACCAAGCGAACTAGACGTACAACCAATAGGAAACGCGCTCACAATCAAAAACGCGACAGGAACAGCACTCGTAAAAATAAAGGTAGAGACCGAGACCGGCACACTAGGACTCCTAATAATACATGACAATGGGACATACGAACTCCTAACAAACGCAACAATAGACATAGAAGCCGGATATAT
>CAYROE010000062.1:2457-7613 GCA_964425855.1 uncultured Desulfurococcales archaeon
ATGGGACATACGAACTCCTAACAAACGCAACAATAGACATAGAAGCCGGATATATCATAGCAGAAGTATCAACCCAGAGCACATATATACCCGTACAAATAGTATCAACGCCGCCACCAACAGAAAACACAACCACAATTACTACAACGACAACAGAGAACGAGGAGACCACAACTACCACCACAACTATCACGGCTACGACTACTGGGACCGAAACAACCACCACAACCCATGAGACAACAACTCAAACAACCACTACTACGACAACAGAAACAACCCAACAACAGACGACTACCACAGGAGAAGAACAAACCACAACTACAACAGAAGAAACAACACAAGGAACAAGCAATCTTCTTATAGCAGGAATAGTAGTCGTCATAATAATACTAGCGGCCCTAGCATGGAAATTCACAAGATAATCGGAGAAAAGTCAAATTAACACATTAAATATACATCGACTCACCCGTTTTTCCCTTATCCTGCTCGGATCCTCCTGACAACTTATAAATAGAATCTACTATCTCCTCCGCTTGTCCGCGCTCAACACCAGACTCGACGAGATACTCTATTATCTCCTCCCTAGACGCACCCTTCCGGATATAGTTAACAACTAGCTTTGCAAGCATCATTAATTCTTCTCTCCTTAAGTATCGTGTAAACGTCTCGTTCTTCCTAAGATAAAGATACGCCGCCATGAGCATTGCAAGTGCATCGTTGAACTCGGCCTTGGATAAACTCTTCAAGTCTAGATCAACGGCTATTCCGATAAAGTGGTGCTCGCCATAAATATAGAATTTTACAAGCGGGAGTCTCGACGAGGAAAGAAGATCTCTGTAAACGAAGAGTTTCTCCTGAGGATCTAGGTCAACCGTGGGGATATCGGTCTCGATAACAAGCCTAACAGTCTGTATGACACCCGCCTTAGCAAGTCTCTGCGGTGTAAGCAGGAGGATAAGGAGGTTTATGGGCAGGCTTGGATGAGAAGCACGTATATTAAGAAGCCTCCCCTGCTCTCTCTTCTCCTCTATAATAGTCCACTTTAGATCGACGAGAGTATCGGGATTATCTTTACCTTCCGCAAGCCACTCCTTTATAGTTTCTAGATCAACCTGACTAGAAGACATAGGACCGTACACCCCGTGTAAACTACTATTTTTATGAATAAGTACTTGGTAGAAAATAAACCCATAGCGATAGGAGACTTTTGACATTATCAAAGTAGATCTACAATATTTACTTTATGGTCGTATACAGTCATGTATTGATAGAAAAACATAAGTACTTGTAAGTCTAACACTTGTCCCACTGACATCCCAGGATAAGAGGGTGGGAGAGAATGGACAAAAAGATAGTTTTAGCCGCAGTACTCTTAATCACATTAATGCTAGGATCGACGATAGCTTTCGCAATAAACATATCGTTTAAACAGGCAAATTATAATGCGATAAATCTCATCCAAGGATCCCTACAAGTAGCAAAGAAAGTAGACACACAAGTTATACAAGACTTATCAGATGATGGAAAAGCAACATTCTTCGTAATACTAGATCAACAACCCATACAGGCAAACGACCCCTACACATTCACAAAACTAGCACAAACATACACGAAGATCTCCCAAGCAAGCATAATACAACTAGTGGCGTCAAACAATGGCAAAGTACTCAGATCATTCTGGATAATAGACGCGATCCTAGTAGAAGGAGACGCTAAACTAGTCGCAGCACTCGCAAAACTACCACAAGTAAAAGCAATAATACCCAACTTCCCAGTACACGCACTAGACCTCGAGCAGGAAGCC
Source organism: uncultured Desulfurococcales archaeon (assembly GCA_964425855.1). Classification (GTDB taxonomy): domain Archaea; phylum Thermoproteota; class Thermoprotei_A; order Sulfolobales; family Acidilobaceae; genus S143-63. The sequence continues at coordinate 4,262 of CAYROE010000062.1, forward strand.
AGCACAATAACGCCTCAAGCAACAGTAGAAGACTGGGGAATATACAAGATAGGAGCAGACCAGGTATGGAGTACTTACAATGATATGGGTCAAGGAGTAAGAGTAGCAGTCCTAGACACGGGAGTCGACATAAGCCACCCCGCACTACAAGGAAAAATGTTCACAGTAAATCCATCCGATCCCAATTATCCAGGAGGATGGATAGAATTCGACTCGAACGGCAACCCAGTATGTAGCCAGCCCCACGATACAGACCAACACGGAACACACGTAAGCGGAACAGTACTAGGAGGAGACGGAGTAAACATAGTAATAGGAGTAGCCCCACAAGCACAGCTCATGCATGCACTAGTACTTCCCAGCGGGTCAGGAAGCTTCGCAAGCGTACTAGCCGGAATCGAATGGGCAGTCTCACCATACGACTGTAACGGGAATCCAACAAACGCACCAGCACACGTAATATCCATGAGCCTAGGAGCCTCCGGATACTACGGAGACTATCTACTTGACGCAGTAAAATCAGCGTTACAAGCCAACATCATAATAGTAGCAGCAATAGGGAACGACGGGCAGGGAACCAGTAGCAATCCAGGAAACATATGGGGAGTAATAGGAGTAGGCGCAACAGACCAAAACGACGTAGTCGCATACTTCTCCAGCGGAGAGGTCGTAAACTATCAGTCAATACCGACAAGCTGGCCATTCTACGATACATACCCTAGCAGCTACATTAAGCCAGACGTATCAGCTCCAGGCGTAAGCATAGTAAGCTCCGTGCCAGGCGGAGGATACTCAGCATTCGACGGAACAAGCATGGCAACTCCACACGTTGCAGGAACAGTGGCACTCATCCTCTCAGCACTAGGATGGACGAACTGGGACGTACCCGACACACCAGAGAAAATCTATGAAGCACTGATAAACACTGCAGTAGACCTAGGAAGCCAAGGGCAAGACACAGAGTACGGATATGGAAGAATAGACGCGTACGCAGCAGTAACATATGCTCTCCAGAACTATGGTGGAGGAGGATCACAGCCAGCACAAGGAGTACTATACGGCTATGTGACGGACGCGTCAACAGGAGCTCCGATAGCGGGAGCACTTGTACAAGTGGAAGGCGTAACCTCGGTCTACACCGATTCCCAGGGATACTATGAGGCAACACTATCGCCAGGAACATACCAGGTAACAGTATCAGCCTCAGGCTACCAGTCACAGACACAAACCGCAACAGTACAGGATGGTGCCCAAACAAGGCTAGACTTCCAGCTACAACCAGTACAAACAACAACGCCAAAAGTAGCAGTAATAGGGGACCCATACGGAGAGATATCAACGCTACTCGAACAAGCAGGATTCACAGTCGTCACATACACTAGTGTACCAGACTACATGGCTAACCCAGACCCAGCCGTAAAAGTAGTAGTTGTAGACCACTGGGACGCGAGCAACACAGACCTAACACCGAGCTCAACAGAACTAGTAAACTTCCTCAAATACATCGACTCCAACGACATAGGACTAGTAGCACTAGACGGAGCATATGAAGGAAGCGGAACAATGGGACTCATAATGTACAACTACAACAGCGACGTGGAGGCAGCAGGCTACGCCGCCCCAGACACCAGAAGCTACGGTTACACATACGACACATACGTAGCAGTATACATACCAGACGCCACGCACCCAATATTCGACGGAATAAGCGGAAGCTACTACCTAGCAGACACCTCACAAAGCACATACGCAGACTACGTCTACGCCGACTTCACAGATGACACAGGAGTAACAATACTAGCATACACAGCAGTCAAATCATGGTGGAACTGGTACGTGAAGGGACCAATACTAGCAGTCTATGACGCGCCAGGCCAGGAATCATGGGTATTTATATTCCAAGGAGTAGACGGCTATTGGATGAGATACAACACTCCTGGAGCAGACGGACTCTACAGCCAACCACACCACCAGCTACTAATAAACGCAGTCTCCTACGCTATGCCATAGCCTCTTCTTTTCCCTAATTTTCTTAACCACCTATATGACCTCAAGAAGACTCTAGGGGAATCGACGGATAAATCACTAGCAAACAGAAGTATAAGCTTCAATGATCTCCACAGAAACATTTACAATGTTTTATGGGGGTCGTTGAACGCGGCAAGAAACGACACGAGTGGAGTTGTGCTAGATATAAGCGTCATGGCTTAGAGCGTCCTGGCTCCATCAAAGTATCTGCAGAAGAAATACATTTATATAATGAAAAGAAATGGGGGAAACCAAAAATACACGTGATACTGGGATTATTCATGATATACAATAAAAACAGGAATAAACAATATCAGCACTCGATGAGGGCCTTAAACAAGTCTCACGTTCGTAGCCGTTCTTATGGTGTTAAATCAATGCTCCTGGAGGTGTATAGTCTTGTTAGCCTATGAGTTTACTGTGAAACCGATTCCTCCATTCCAGTTTACACCACATCTTGAAAGGTTTACCCTGGCTGGGCGGCCTGTGCCATTTATTTGGCTGAGCGGGAGAAAACTTCTAAGGCTTGCGTTAAAGGTATGGGAGGAGTTTGTCGCTGTTGACGCAGTGTTCAGAGGCGAGCCTTGGACCCCCGAGGTAAAACTAAGAATTTATACCAATAACGAAGGTGTGGCCAGAGAGGCTATGAGCGTTTTCACCGAGATGATACGCTTTGGCTTCAACTATATGGACTTCATTAGAGCAGTTAGGAGTGTGGATGAGAGGCTGTACGAACTGGCGTCTCAATACTTGGGTCTTAGGCCTGGTAGGTGTATGAGTCTCTACGCTGCGCTTGTAGATAGCGTGGTGAAACAGCGGATAGCACTCTTCCTAGCCCTAAGAATCTACTCGAGGCTAGTAGAGAAATACGGGGCTAGGGTAACTGTCGGCGGTACAACCTACTACTGGCATCCTCTTCCAGAGAGACTAATAAGGGCCGGTATTGAAGACTTGAGAGGCCTGGGGTTAACAAGGATTAAGGCTAGAGCGCTCAAGGAAATAGCCCTGGCTGAAGCTGAAAAACGCTTACCTAGCGTAGACGAGGCCATGCGGAACCCAGAACATATTGTCAAAGAATTGACTAAGCTTTACGGGGTAGGCCCCTGGACAACACAGCTGGCCATTGCTATGGTCAGCAAGGACTTCCCGCTAGGACCAGTAGGAGACTTGGCTGTAGCACGCGGCCTAGCAACAGTGTTGAAGCTAGAAGAGAAGAGAGCCAAGGTAATAGCGAAACAACTACTAGAACGCCTATCCAGCCTTGGAGGCCTATTACTCTACTTAGCAGCATACGAGTACGAGGAAGCGAAGAGGAAGAAGCATA
>CAYROE010000063.1:0-7612 GCA_964425855.1 uncultured Desulfurococcales archaeon
AATGCTATAATCATGACTCCCCGGTCAGGCAACGAGAGGTCGAGCAGTCGCCTACCCGATACTTTTTCTGTAGCCCTAATCTTCAGGTAAGCCTCCTCGGCCTCCTCCAACGCTTTGCCTATAAAAGGGAGGTATCCTTCTCTACGCACGATCTCGCTCATCTGCACGGCGGCGTCGGCAATAGTCTCCATAGCAGAGGCGAATATTGCTATTGATACAAACTCCTTAGCATAACCCGGGTTCGAGGCTACATAGGAGTATTCCAGTATCTCGTGGAATAGTGTATCCACGGAGTCCTCCATATCCCTTATTAAAGCCGCGATCCTTGGATCCCCATATATAAGGGAGTGGAATGCCAAGTCGAGCATTTGCCGGGCCAGGTTCTTTATCCTGAGTATCCTGAGTGCAAGGTCGTCTCCGGCGAGTGCAGCACTAAGGCTTCCTAGACCTATGGTTTTTAGAGCCTGGGAGTCTCCTACCTCTTTTGCAAGATCTGCTATCTCCTCGTGGGGGCCTCTTGCCACTAGGATGTCTCCTTCTTCCACGCTCGTTAACTCTGGTGCTACGAGGTATGATTCTCCTCTCTTGACTATTAGCAGGTCTACGATGGGCGAGAATTCTTTAATGGGCTTGTTTACGTGTAAGAGGAGTATTATCTCGTCGCAACAGTTAACTACAGAGCTTATGTATTCGTGGATAGGATATCCTCTAAGTACGAGTCCTGCTAGGTCCCCGGCGGCATCTGTTATCTTGTCGAGTGCTCTTCCGACCTCTGCGACGCTGACAGCTAGGTGGGTTTGTTCTGGGCTTCTGACTGCTAGGGAGATCTTTGCTATTAGTTCTTTTACGTATTCGTCGACTTTTCTCTCTATTTTGAGGGTCTCTAGTGCGACTGTCTTGTCCCAGCTAGCCAGGGTATAGAGTGAGAGGTCTACTGCTACGCTTGCATAGTGTTTTATTAATTGGAGAAGGTTCTTAACGGTATATTGTCTCATCTGGAGACACCGTTTCTCGCCAATGTGTAGAGGATTAACGCGAGCTCCCCTATTGGACCTATTTTTCCTGGGGAGTCCTTGAAGTATACTGGTTCTCCTAGCTTTAGCTCCGAAGAAGAGAACTCTGGGTCAGAGCCCGATACTACTACTAGGATTCTTCCGTTTAGTTCTTTCATGTTTTCTAGATCTATTGTGTCCTTGGAGTAATCATATGTGAGTAATAGTATCCGGTCGGGGTGTAATAGTTCTACGACATCGTCTAGATCCGGCAATACGATGAATTGCTTATTAAGTTTGAGGGAGATACGCATTGCCTCGGCAACGCCTGATTGTGCTGCTCCACCATAGGCTTTAGTAACTACAAAGGTCTTGGCCCCTAGGGAATAGGCTGTCTTCACGGAATCCACGAGTCTCTGGACGCTGCTCACGTTATGGAGTACTGGTATTATCTCCATTTTCACTGTTCACCGTCATAGTATTCTAATATGCTTGTCTTAATGAATTCTGCTATTGCTTGAGCGAGCGGGGGAGGGACTGCTTCTCCCACGATATCGTATTGTGCGTCTCTACCTCCGAGGAACACGTGGTAGTCGGGAAATCCCATTAGGCGTGCTTGTTCTCTTACTGTTAGAAGCCTGTCCTCGTATGGATGAATAAACCTTGATGTACCCATCACGGTTGGGGCCGGTCTTCTGGGGTCTAATCTGATATAGTTCGGGAGTCTTCTTTTTGCGCCTTGGTATGTGATTAGGGAGTCACCCCATCGAAGCCTGTGGACTCTTCTCCGGTGGCGTGAGGGTATGTTTCCTGGAGCATCATGGTTTGGCGGATATGGAGACCCGGGGGAGGGTAGGCCGGCTAGTGCGTCTGACACTGTTTTCCTAGGTTTTTTAGGTGGCCTGATCCTATAGTTGGAGACGAATACTCGTGTCCTTCTGCTGGGGGTTCCGTATTCTTCTGCGTGGAGTACGTTGAAGTAGATATCTGGATAACCAGCTCGTTGGAGCTCTCTTCGTATAGCCTTCTGGATAGGCCTCTCCATGATGCCTGGAACATTCTCGATAACGAATACTTTGGGCTGTAGATCTCCTATTAGGCGTATGGCGTGCAGAAATAGTTGCCCGGCCGGATCAGTATAGAGTCTGTCCAGCGGATCCTTCTGTCTCTTAGGGTTTGCTCCCGTGAAGGGTTCACAGGGAGGACTAGCTATTACTACGTCGAAATCTCCTCGGCCGTACCCTGTATAATCTTTTATCGTTCTCCCTGTTATCTCCTTGATATCGTCAGCTATGAAGAATGCCTTGGGAAAATTCGCCTTATAGGTTTTACCGGCTGGAGGAAAATTATCGACTCCGACAATTATATCGTAGTATCCGGTTTCGACTAATCCCCGCGCGTATCCTCCTCCACCGCTAAAGAAGTCAGCTACTCTGTATTTTTCTCTCATCTTCTATTATCTCCTCCTCGAGGCGCTTGATGTACTCGGAGAGTATCTTCTTTATCTCGGTGTTATCCTCTTCTTCGAGAACGCTTCCACACTTTGGACATATGAACTCGTAGTTATACGCTTCTTCGAACGTGTATCTAGTCTTGTCCCGGGGACAACGGTAGAAATAGTTTTCTTCCTCGTATTGGAGACGATACTTGAGCTTTTCTAGGACGGCTTTCTTCCTCCAAAGGAGGACGCTGTTGAGAAGGTTGACGTCTATATACCAGTAGAACCTTGTGGCTCCTGTCTCGGGGTGTTTACCTCTCCTATAACGGGCGAGTTTATACATGTAGAAGGTTCTGAGGACCCTTCTCACGTCGCTTTGCTTATAACCCATTTTCAAGGAGATGTCTTCATCGCTTAGTCCCGAGTCCTCGCTACTGGCTAGGAGTGCTTTGAATATTGTAAGGGCCTTCTCCGGGTCTAGCCTGTTCTTTCTGGCTAGAAGATCAACGAATACTAGTAAGGATCTTAGCCTGTTTCTGCTATTTGGATCGCCGTTCTCAGCATTTTTCATTTTCGATCACCTTCTTCCCGCGTGGTTGGGGAATTATTTTCTTGCGGGCTCCAATATATGACTTGTATAGTTCGCGGCCCCTATATAGTCTATCTAGGAACACGGCTAGGGCAGCTACCTCGCTATGGGGTTGGTTCCCTATGGCTACATTATAGTCTGCTATTTCATAGAAGAATCCTTCTACCTTCTCGGCGCCTACTATGATTAGTTTATCTCGGGGACTTGTAGAAATCTCTCCTATTACGTCGTCTATTGGGAGCCCATACATGGTCAGGTGGATTACTTCTCCTCCTTTTTCTTTCCACTCTCTAACGAAGCGTTTAGGGTTAACGCCGCATTCTATTTTGAATGGTCCTCCCCAGCACCGTGTTACTTTACGGAGTGAATTAACTACGTGTTCATCGCATTCTCCTGCGAGAATCATGCCGTGAGCTCCGAAGACTCTTGCTGTCAGACCCACGTGTGTTGTTATTCGTTTATCTCTTAGGGGCCTGTGTCCCAGCCTTAGCACTATGATTCTCGGTCCTTTCATATCTTACGTGCACCGGGAGAATATCGGTGAGCGCCAGGAATAATTGGTCTATTCCTTTTCTCTTCTTAGCAGATATCTCTACTACTCTATACTCCGGGACTGTAGGAGGGACATACGTGGGGAGACTGTTTTTCACTTTTTCTACTATTTCTGAGTCTGCAACGTCTATTTTGTTAAGCGCGATTATTACGGGTCTACCGGAGGCCCCTATTCTTGCTAGGATATCGAAGCCGGATCTGATTTTTTCGTGTATTATTTGGAGAGGATCGGAGGAGTCTATTACGAATATTATAGCGTCGGAGTATACTATTTCTTCTAGTGTGCTGTAGAAGGATTCTATTATTTCAGGTGGAATGTCTCTTATAAAGCCTACAGTGTCGACAAAGATATAGTTTACACCGTTATAGTTTACTCTTTTATGCTTTGTATGGAGCGTCGTAAAATATTCTCTCCCAACAGGCTTCGACTCCCCCGTCAGCGCATTGAATAAGCTTGTCTTTCCGGCACTAGCGTATCCTACAATAGATACGTGCACGAATCCCTTCTTTTCCCGCGACCCCCTTCTTACACTCCGTATTTTACGCTGTTTCTCTAGTTCTCTACGTATTCTGGCCAGCTTACTTGTAAGATGCCTATAATATGCGTCGATAGCGTATCGTCCCGGGCCCAGGAATCCAGGAAGTTCCCCCATCTTGCTCCTCCGGATCCACTCCCTCACTATCGGTATCTCGTGTCTTATCCTGGCAGCTTCTATTTGCAACTGGGCTTCTCGGCTCCCCGCGTGCTTGGCAAATATCTCTAGGATGAGTTGTACTCTGTCAACGACACGTTTTCTGGATTTCTTCATTAGCTGGAAAATTGAGGAGGGAGAAGGATTACCATAAAAGATGATTGTTGTGACTGTTTCAGGTACCTCATCGGAGATCATATATATGAGGCCTTTACCCAGCCGGTTGCGATACCTGGTCTTATATACGCGTATTATCTTGTATCCGGCCGTTTCGGCGAGGGCTAATGCCTCGTCGAGCTGGTCTATTTTTTCTCTCGGGATTACAAGAACGGCTTCTTCCACGTTAGTCTTCATCCCTCCTGACTACGACGACGTCTCCTAGGGTCAGGGTACCGGGTGGGGGTGCCTCAAATTCTTCTTCTAGCTCTGTGGGCTCGAGTATCTGTATTTTTAGGATCTTCTCGATTCTCTTCGCGAGGTCTATTGAGGGCTTCATTTTTCCTGACTCTATTTTTCTCAGCATGGATTCACTTATCCTGAGTTTCTGTGCTAGTACGCTGAGGCTCCATCCCTTGCTTTCACGTGCTTCCCGTATCCTTTCATAGTAGTCTTCTACTATATCATATAGCTCGAGGGAGACCTTCCTGGCGGGCCTAGTCCCTCTGGGGACCCGGGTAGTCTTTGCTGGCCTCTGTTTTACTGGGATAGCTCTCCCACTCCTTGTTAGTTTTAGGTAACAGCTGGGACAGAGTATCATCTCTACCCCATCTATTAGGGCCCTATAAGGTCGCCCGGGTATAGGTGATCCACATACTTCACAGTATAATTGTTCCTTGCCTCGTGCCAAGGCCATACATCCTCTCTCCTTTATATTCGCGATTCCACAGGCTTTATATTATTAAGAGCAAAATTACTCTGGTTATACATGGTAAATACTTGGATAATATCGAGGAGAGAAAGAACCTTCCTCCTTTTAAGCCCTCATGGAAAAATAAGTTTTACGGTGACGCTTAGCGTGTCAGTAAGCAGTGCCAGCCGACGACGATCAAGCGAAACACAGTACATCGACCCAGAAGATCACATAAGGATACTACAAGAAAGGATACGGGCATTACTAAAGCAGAAAATGGATCTAGAGCGAAAACTAGAGGATACACGCAGAGAAATCTACAAGCTTATGAGTCCTCCATTCATAGAAGCAACAGTGCTCGAGGTCCTAGACGAGGAGAGGGCCATAGTTAAGAGCACCACCGGCCCAAACCTCGTAGTGAAAATATCTCAGAACATTAATCCTAAGGATCTAAGACCCGGCATGGTCGTTGCCCTCAATAATCGGGGCTCCACCATAGTAGAAGTATTGCCGAACAGAGTGGATCCCACAGTAAAGGCAATGGAGGTAGTCGAGCGCCCGAACGTAACATTCAAGGATATTGGAGGCCTAGATGAACAAATACGAGAACTATACGAGGTCGTAGTACTCCCCCTAAAGAAGCCAGAGATATTCAGCGAGGTAGGCATAGAGCCCCCGAAGGGCGTATTACTGCATGGGCCTCCAGGAACAGGAAAGACACTCCTCGCTAAGGCTGTTGCCCGAGAATCAAACGCCGTGTTCATAAGAATAGTTGCAAGCGAGCTAGTAAACAAGTTCATAGGAGAAGGAGCAAGAATAGTAAGAGAAGTCTTCAGATATGCAAGGGAACACGCTCCCGCCGTTATATTCATAGATGAGATCGACGGAATCGGAGCAAGGAGATCTGAGCTAGGGACAAGCGGGGACAGAGAAGTTCAAAGAACACTTCTCCAGCTTCTCGCCGAAATGGACGGGTTCGAGCCATTGTCCAATGTCAAAGTTATAGCTGCTACAAACAGGCTAGATCTGCTTGACCCGGCACTATTGAGGCCTGGAAGGTTCGACAGGATAATCGAGATACCGTTACCCGACTATAAGGCGAGAGTAGCAATACTCAAGATACATCTCAGAAAGACCAAGCACTCAAAAGACGTCGACGTAGGGAAGCTCGCCGAGTTAACGGAGGGCTTCAGCGGCGCGGATCTCAAAGCTGTAGTAACTGAGGCCGGCTTCTATGCTATAAGGCAAGGCAGAAAGAGGATAACTATGAGAGACTTACTAGATGCCGTCGAAAAAGTCAGGAATAGGACTAAGTCCTCTAAGAGCAGAGATAGGGGAGCTGGAGCCTATATCGTCTTCTAGCCTGTCTATTCATTTTTATTAACTCTCTAAGGCCTCCACCCTATCACATAGGGAGTCTAAGTAGTGAAGCGCAGAAAACCCCTTCCAGGAGAATTAACAAAGCTAAGAGCAATTCTCTCATATCAGTTCGGAGACGATGTCTCGAGCCTCCTCTTAGGAAACCTCGATGAAATAGAAGTAGATGTTACTTCTAGAGGAAAAATAAGAAATGTCTATAAGTCCGGCGAGAGAATACTAACACTAAGACCCAATGATAACTTGTACAGTCTAGGTCTAGGCGCTGCTAAACTCATAGTCTCAGGAACTATGCCGCCGAGGCTAAGAATTATTGTAAGAGGGGATCGAGAGTTGAGAGGAAGCGTCTTGGCTAGAGACATTGTCTCCTATGACGAGGATCTTAGGCCAGGAGACGAGTGTGTAATAGTGGATCTCGACGATGATTTAATAGGTGTAGGAAGAGTTAAGATTTCGCCTCACATGATAGATGGCTTGGATAGAGGAGAGATTGTAAGAATCAGGCATAAGAGGTGAGACGAGTTGAATAAAACAATTGTTGACATAAATCTCGATGTACCAGTCGAAGAGCTCAGCGAAGCCATTATTGTAACAGGATTCAGAGGATTCGGAATGGTAGGTTATCTCGTCTCAAAACACTTAGCCCTCGGCCTCGAGGCAAGAAAGATAGGATACATATTGACGAGGCCGAGCCCGCCATTCATTATAGTGGAAGAAGATGGAGTAGGGATGCCTTTTGACGTCTATTACAGGGAGGATCCGAAAACAGTCATCATTGTGAATAGGGCTCTGCCCGAGAAGGAGATCGCGGATGAATATGTAGAGGCCCTAGTCAGGTTTGCACGAGATATTAATTCAGAATTTATGGTTCTTGTAGGAGGCTTGAATAAGACATTCATGTATGGGGAGGAAGAATACGGGTATAGACATAAGCCGAATAGATATTATCAGGGCCCCAGGCTCAAGGCTCCAGAAATGGAGACAGGACTTGGAGTAATGGGCCCCCTCGCACTACTATACATTTATACAGTCCACTACAAGGTTCCATCAATCATAGTGCTCCCATACTCGACAGTCGAGGAAATAGACTATAATGCGGCGTTAAAGGGTGTACGTGTAGTA
>CAYROE010000064.1:0-6387 GCA_964425855.1 uncultured Desulfurococcales archaeon
ATACCACTTGTAGGTCTAGTTTTATGGTGTAAGAAATGATATGGCTGGAAATTCCGTTATGCAGCTAGGTATATCCGCAGAGGTCGAATTATAGAGCTCGGGATATACAATGTATTGTAAGAGCAGAAGTCCGTCGGCTAGCCTGGGGCTAGGCCTATTAAGCAGGTTCGTTAGAGGATACTGTATACAATAGACTCTTCCTTCCTGGATTGCTGGTATGGACACATAGTCTGGGCCTAGTGTCTCGTTTAGATACGACAAGAAAGAATCAACACTGATACCAGTTAATATGATGATATCTGGTGACGCAGATAACAGGTCTTCTGGACTAATGCTTGCCCATCCTGTATAGTTTGCAAAGGCGTTTACTGCTCCTATCTGCTCAAGACCCGCTGCCTGGAATGTTCCGTTTCCAGCAATGAATAGTGGATTAATCCATACTATGATCCCTACTTTTAGGGATTCGACGTTTTCGGCCGCTAGCTTTAGTGTTAGGATCTTGGATTCGAAATCTGCTGCTACCTGGGCGGCTTTGGCCAGGTCTCCTACTGCTTTTCCTGTTAGAAGGATTGATGTCTTTACATCATATATTGTGCTCTGTGGGAGTAATATCATTGGTATTCCTCTAGACGATAGTATTTCTTTGATCTGGCTATGGGAAGGGACATTATCAAGGCCTATTACTAGATCTGGCTGTAGTGATAGTATTGTTTCGATGTTGGGTGTGAAGAATCCTCCTACATCTGTTATCGTTCCGTTCTGGAGTGCTTGAGCTATTTCTGGCGGCCAGTCTGTATAGCTTGTTGCTCCTACGAGTCTATCGGTTGCGTTAAGGTAGTATAGTATTTCTACTATGCTTGGAGCGAGTGCTACTATCCTCTCCGGTTTTGCCGGTATTATTACTTCGTCTCCAGAGGCATCTACTACTGTTGTAGGGTAGAGTAGGGTTTCTACTTGGGATTGTAGGCTCTGGAGTTTTTCTTGTAGAGATTGTATCTGTTCCAGCAGGCTCTCTATCTGTTGTCTCGTTGTCTCATTTGATGTGGCTAGGGTCTGGTTTAGTACTGTGAGGCTTGCCTTGATGCTGGATATCTCGTCTGCTAACTGGTACAGGTCGTCTGATGTCGGGCTATTTTCTAGTTGTTGGTTGATCGTGTTTATCTGATCTGCGAGTGTGTTTACTTGTTGGGCGAGCTGGTCTAGGTTTCCTAGTTGTTGGTTCATGTCGTTGAGTTGTTGTTGTATGTCTGAGGTTGTCTTATTTATTTGGGTTATGCTGTATAGTGAGATTGGAAGTGTTATTAGGGCGATTATTATTGCTGCTAATGCGAGTTTATCCATTGTAATGCTGGACACGGTATCCACCAAGAGCTTAGAGGGACATGAACCAGTATAAAACATGTATATGTAAAACACCGAGATATAACGGCCAGGAGAGTGGGAGAGGGCCTAGACAGATGCAAAACAATACGAGGCTCCACACGTTTTTCGAGTAACCAAGCCTTCGACCTCCAAATAGCGTAAATGTGCTAAGGCTTCTCCCATAGCAAAGAACCTCTCTGCATATGGATACTCGTTCCAACTGGAGTACCGGACTCTCCACTTAATACGCTTGGCTATCTCGTAACCTGTAAGGCGTCCCTCCCTTCTAAGAACCTCGAGTATTTCTCCGAGCCTAGTCTTATGATGTTCTAGGAGCTCGTTTACGCGTCTGATCGGATCAGTGATGTCTTCTCTATGGCCGGGATGAATTACTTTAACGCCCAAGCTCTTAATCCTGCGTAGTGTATCGAGATAGTCTTTCAGCGGGTTATCTCTCCAGTCATGGATAGTTACATGTGGGGTTATCCTCTCCAATACAACGTCTCCACTGAACAGCTTGGATCCATCGCTTGACAATAGCCCTATATGCCCAGGAGTATGGCCAGGTAACTCGATAACCAGGTATCTCTCCTTACCTAGTATGATCTCATCGTCTTCCTTTAGGAGGCTCCATTCAACATCGAGAAGTTCTCTATATGTATCTGCTAGCCTCACAGCGGGATGATTCCGGTATATTGTTTCAGCTTCTTCTCTGCTCATACCATGTTCTATAAACAGGCGGATAGCTCCACGAACAAAGGATTCAACACCTTTCTCTATTACCTTATAGTCGTCTGCACCAATGAATAGCCTTGCGTTGCTTAACTTGTTTAGGAAAAGTGACATAGTACTATGGTCCACGTGGAAATGAGTGATATAGATGTTCCTTATCTTGCATGGATCAAGTCCCCCACGTTTCAGAACTGTGACAAAACTCGTTATGCTTCTACCGGAAAGGATGCCGGAGTCGACGAGATCTATCGATCCATCATCGGACTTAAACGCGTATACGTTTACTGCTCCGAGACTCTTTATTGGAAGCCATACAGGTACCTTGTACAATATCCACGCCCGTATCAAACAGAGGCATAGCAATGGACTATAACTATTAGTAGCCTAGGCGAGGAATATTCTGTGATACCGGTATCCCACCATGTTATGATAGAGGAGCTTTATAAGGACCCAGTGCATCGAAGATGCACAAGTCCAACGGGATGAAAAATAGGAGGAGGATTGAAAAAATGATAACCGAAATAATACTACTATACGGGCAAATAGTAGCGATAATGAACCCATTTACAGCACTAAACAATTATCTAACACTAACGGAGACAATGGAGAGGGAAGAAGCATTAACGGTCCTCAAACATGCCATGTTAGTAGTACTCTTCCTAGGCCTAACATTCACAGTAGCAGGCAGACTAATACTAGAATTCTACCATCTGAGCCTAGCCAGTCTACGGCTAGGAGGAGGAGTCCTCCTATTATACATATCGATAGACATGCTCAGCGGACAGCCAAAAACCAGAAGCGTAGAAGGAAAAGAAGTAGCGGTAGTGCCACTAGCCACACCAATGATCGTAGGACCAGGAACAATGACCCTACTAATACACCTAGGAACAACAAGCCCACTCCCACAAGTAATAGGAGCATTCCTACTCTCACTAGCAACAATGGCACTATCACTAAGAGCAAGCCACTTATTCAAACGGGTACTAGGAAGAAACGGCATAAAAGCAATGGCAAGATTCATGGCACTAATAATTGCAAGTGTAGCGGCTGAAATGATTCATGGCGCTATAATGGAATGGCTTAATCAATAACTTTCTAGTAGTTAGAAATTATATGAGGGTAAAAAGACCAGACAAAATAAATGTTTATTTTTAAACTATATATTAGAGATTTAGGGATTCAACGTTATGGTAGGGATCCTATGTTTCCAAGGTCTGCTGAGTTAGTGCTGTAGTATAGTGTTATGCTGAATGTGTCAGCGGTGTTTAGTGCTGTTCCCTCTGCTACCTGGAACTCGAATACGAAGTCGTAAGTGTTTTGGTCTACGAGGACTATGGGGCTGCTACAACCCGAAGTTGTTAGGCTTAGTGGAGATATTGCGGGATCGGCTGTGTCTAGGTCTACATAGGTTCCTCCCGTTTTGTTGTATAGGTACAGGTTAGCTACTGTATAGTTTGTTGCTGGTAGAGTATTTGTTACACATATCTGAGCATAATAGTTTCCGTCTCCAGCTATGTTGTCTACTATGTTTAGCACATCGAAGTAGTAAGTCGGAGCATAGGTTGGGTGTAGCGTTATTGACGCTGTGTAGTTTCCGGTTATAGTTACACTAATGGTGTTTCCTCCTAGATCAGTCCCACCTGCGTTTGTGCCACCCGCGAATGATAGGGGGGCAGCGGTGCTTGTTATTGTGGCTTCAAAGTTATAGACTACTAGTACTCCTGCATAGCTTACCAGGGCGACAGTTAGTAGCAGGGATGCGAGTAATATGATGCTTCTCTTGGCTTTCATATCTCTTCACCTGTTTTATTATTTTCATGTAGCGATTCTTCATTAGTAATGATTTCTGGTAGGAGTTTTTATTTTTGGAAAAATTATTTAAACCCCATCCCTGGTATCACTCCAGCACAGTTTAGAGAAGGTATCATCCTTATATCATCGATAAAATCCTATGATAACACACGGTAGATAAACCGGATACAGTTCGATAAAAACCTAGTTTCACTACACCATTACCTTAATGATATCAGGTGCTAGGCAATGGTGAAATCATCCCACAACAATAACGAGGCATACCTAGAGATCCAATGACACAGCGTGGTGTTCTACAATGAACAAAAACAATTACCGCGGAAAAATACCAGTTATACTAGTCGGAGTAGCTATTGCATTTAACGTTCTTAACATATATCTGTACAAAGGAATAATCACCAACGGACTTCTCTCCATAAAGGTATCCGTACTAGATACTGTACTAAGTATCCTGGGAAATAAGCAAACGTTAGAATCAGCTTATCTCATAAAACTCCTCTACGAATCACTCATACTAATGGAAATAGGGCTATTTATTATAGTACTCGTACAGGAATGGTTGAAAACCGCCAAGTTTTCAAAATTCGTAGTTACCTACATTATAATGGATCTGACCGCGTTACAGGTAGGCTTAACCTACAGGGTAAACTCCCTGTACCAGGGCTTTGTGGATAGTTTCTCAGATATTAGACTGGGAGGAGCACAAGCATTTCTACCTACATTAAGCCATACTACCACTATTATTCTCCTACTCACACCATTATTACTCCTAATGCTAGCCTATGCTCTATATGGATATGAATGGGTCGTTTTCGCCGAGGAAAGAGAAAAAGAAGAAGAAAGCGATTATGAAATCTACATATACGCAGTCATCATCATAGGATTAATCATGTTCATCCCATTCTCCCAAATAATAATACAGATTCCAAATGTGAACTATCCAGGCTACACGCTTAGGAATACCGGAGACTCCATCATTATATCAAAACAAATATTGGGAGCCAATCTAACACAACTCAATGTATGTTCAGACAATCTCTACGGGATAAACCAAACAAGTCTACAAGAGTATTACATTATTAGACCAAGCCAGAAAACAATAGAGATCGCCCAACTATATGGAAAACCACTCGTCGTCAACGTTACTATAACAGGGAAGCTCATTTACAACGATTCGTACAGTGGAATATTCGTCTATAAGACAATGCTAAAAGTCCCGACGCCAAAACCGGTGCTCAGCGTCACTTTTAATAATAACACTCTGATGATGAAAACAGAGAACTATCCATGTCACGGCGTAAAAAAGGTTGAGATAACACCCTATCTTGATCCAGAGACTCCACTCAACAAAACAGTATACTATACTGCATGCCCCAATCTATTATACAGGACAAATTCAACTATTGTAGCATTGAATATAACTTATCAGTACCTAGGAGATCTATTATCATTTAGCTTCTATATCGAAGAAGGATCAAGTAAAACAATAGAGGTACAACCCTAATAGAATCTACAGGAACTGTAGATCCTATACCGGTAGTCTGATATATAGGTTTCCGCTCCGTGACATCCTAATATATGTGAATCCAGTAGTTCTCCTTATTCTAATCTCTGGGAATAGAGTAAATATGAGTAGACAGGGATAACCTAATGCGTAGCCAAGATCTACAATTAGGAGTCCATTGTGGTATCGGTAAGGAACTGTTAATCCGCCTCCTCGCTGAAAATATGTTTTTATCCCACAGTGGTCTTTTGGGAGGACTAAGTCTATGTGGGGATATTTGATTCCCCGGCATGAAGGCGGATGATAGTATGCTTCCAGTCTTATAGGTAGGGATTCCTTTACATAGGCTATAATTTTTTCTTTTTTACATTTACCCATTTTCAACGGACCCCTGAACGTATTCCCCGCTTAGTGTTATGGTGTTCCCGGGGTAATACCTTGCCTTCCACTATACTCTATATTAGGATACTATAGAGTATTTGTTGGGGTAGCCTGGGTTGGAGATGGTTTCAGAACGAGGAGAATACCGTGTGATGACGAGAGGCTTTAGACACGCAATAGATGCAAATCTATCGGCGGCAGCAGCTATGATAGCTTACTCTCTGGCAAGCGGATCTAATCCCGTCCAGTTCATTCATGTAGATTGGGCTGTCTCAGTACTTCTCGCTCTCTCTGGGATTGTTGCGGGGCTGCCCTCATGGCTGATAATAGCCTCTAGCGTTCCCGGAGTAGTAATAGATCAAGCGTTCACGCAGAGTCACGTATTCATCTATATGCTTGTTGCGATGAGGTTGTGGAGGGTCTTATGGAATCTTAACTGGTTTGCTAGCCAGGCGAGCAAGATAGGCAAGGAGATAACGGTATTCGCTACGCAGGCTACCCTCATGGCGATAGTGATATTGTTCGGCGGCGCGATCAGCTTGTATGTAGTTGAGAAGGATGCTCCGGGATCAATGATCCATAGTTTCTGGGATGCG
>CAYROE010000064.1:6397-7598 GCA_964425855.1 uncultured Desulfurococcales archaeon
TAATCCCGGTAACGTCGGCCGGGAGACTCGTCACATCGTTAATGATGATATTCGGAGTAGGCCTCATAATGTTCCTACTCTCCCAGATGGCATGGATAATAGCAAGAATGACTGCACAAGAAGAACTAGACGCTCACCTACCACCACTCGACAGGGAAAAGATAAAACTATTGAGAATATTGGAGGAGATCGAGTTTCTCGACGATGACGAGTTCCTCACGGTTATGCACAGGCTAAACACAATAAGACTACTAAAAAGACTAGGCTCGCAAGGATCAAAGACCCCTATCGACACGCTGGAACAAGATGAGGAAGTAAAAGTAACAATATCGCCCGGTGTAAAAGACACTAATTAATACAATATTAATCATCATTTGAATATTCAATGTTCTCTTCTCTGAGCCATAGCGAATAATATGTGGTACTCTGTACTTTATCCTTCAAGGGAAGAGAATTTGGAGAAGCAGGCATCACTCCTAATATTGATCATGGGAGACAAGGTAGAAATAGTAGAATACCCAGGCAACGTCAAGACCCCGCCATCAATAATAGTACTAGCAGATCCCAGCACGGGAGAAGTCTATCAATATGTCCTCAAGACCGGAGAATCCTCCCAAAAGCTAGGGGCTAAGCGCTTGGTTGTGGTATTAGATCAGATGTTTCATGGATTTGGAAAAATAATACGGCGCGAAGTACAGGGCGACGTCCTTGTAGTAGAGATCTTGGGCCGAGGAATAGAGAGTCCCTACGAGCAAGAAGGCGTCCTGTACTGGCCTGCACATGACGATTACGATGTTATGAAGGCTGTAGAAGAGCTAGCCAGGAAGCGTGGAAGAGCCGTCTTATTTACTGGAGATAAGAAGCTAGCCAGGCAAACTAGCATGCTTTTGTCGAGTCTAGGGGTAAAAGTAGAATATATGCCACCTAACGAGTATCCAGGCAAGGAAGCTATAGTTAGATCAATGCTCCAGAAAATAAGGCTCCTACTCGGAAGAGAGTCCTTATAAGCCCCAGACCATTACACGTATACGATGGGCTTATAATGCATGGCTCGTGGAAGGGAAGAGACGTCATAAGCATTCTCGATTTCTCCCTAGATGATCTCGAAGAACTCTATAACCTGGCAGACAAATACCTGGAAAAAATACGCGCCGGGACTCCTCTCAGAACACTCGAAGGACTCGTAATATCACTCGCGTTC
>CAYROE010000065.1:0-7582 GCA_964425855.1 uncultured Desulfurococcales archaeon
TAGATCTGGGTGCGCCGAGTTCTTGGGTACCACTATATAGTCCACCCAGTAGAGAGCTCCATCCTTTGGATTAATGAACTGGACATTGGGGTTTTCCTCTTGTACTACTAGTACGTCTCCACTCCATGCCTGAGCTAGACACACCTGCTCCGATTGTAGTGCTGGCATATATTGGCTAGCTCCATAGAATCCTACTAGATAAGGCTTTATCTCAGATAATTTGGTTTCGACCTGTGAGAGTACGTTTTCATTCCAGTTTTCGGGCTTCGAGGGATCGTATCCTAGCGATAACATAGTTGTCATTACTACTTCCGAGAACTCGCTTAAGAGGCTGATTTTCCCAGCGTAGTCGGAGAGATAGCTGGCATTATAGAAGGTGCTCCATGTCTCTGGGGGATTTTCTACGCAGGTCGAGACATATGCTATTCCCGTAGTGCCCCACATGTATGGCACAGCGTATTCTTGGCTTGGATCTGCTGGATGCGAGGCTATGGTTGGATCGAGGTTAGCTAGGTTAGGTATTTTGTCATGTTCTAGAGGAAGTAGAAGGCCCATTTGTTTAGCTAAGCCCACGTAGCTATGGGCTATAATCATTACGTCGTAGTCTCCTCCGCCAGCCTTTAGTTTTGCCCAGGCTTCTTCTGCTGCTTCATACTCGTCGTAGACTATTTTTACGCCATATTCTTGTTCAAAACCTGCTATGATCTCTGGATCCATATACTCGCTATAGTTCAAGATTTTCAGAGTTGGCGTTTGCTCCTCTCCTCCCTTTAGAAAATATAATACTCCTCCCACCACTATCAGTATTACTATTAGTAGAGCCGCCATATATTTCATAATGTTTCACCGCTGTTCATCGAGTTTATCTGACTACTCATAAATGTTATGACTCTAGATAGTGTGTGTTTTCCGTCTATGCGGTTATCTTGGTTATCTATATATAGATGGATTAAGTAAAATATCATTGATAATAGTGTTTCTTGGTGGGATAACGGTGTCCCTCGAAAGGATTAGAGAACAGGCATCCATCATCGCTTCTCTCCTGAAACTCCGGACCTCACCCGTCGGAATCCATTTCCTGGAGAGGGAACCTGACAGAACCGCTATACCTGGATTTAGGCCGCTACGAGATTTCCATAGAAGGATGGCTTTCTGCCAGGCAGCAGCGATATCCAGGTACTATAAGTGGCCTATTCTAATGGGAAAGGAAGATTTCTCCTGTCCGGGTGCCCTCATTGTTTTTGGTCTAGTAGAGATTCCTTCTTATTTCGAAGATGGAAGCATCAGCGAAGGATTATATACACGGAGCAAGGATTTAGGAGCAAAACTGGACTCCCATTTGGTGAAGCTTCCAGCGAACAGGTATAAGGGCCTTGCAATATTCTCTCTTGAGCAACCTGTTGTCAGACCACATGTTATTCTCCTATACCTGACGCCAGGCCAGTTATCAAGAGTAACGGTCGGATTCACATATTTTACGGGAGAACCGCTAGAGATGAAAGCCCTCGGAAAAGCAGGATCATGCAGTGGAGTCGCAAAGGCATTCATGGAGAACAGACCAGTCGCTATTCTCCCAGGTCTAGGCGATAGAACTCTAGCTTGGACAATGGACGATGAAATGGCTATAGCTTTCCCAGCCGATATACTGGAGCCATTAATAGAAGCACTAAAAGAACAAGAGAAAACGGACGTGTTAACATACCCTCCAAAACCATACCTCTTCTACGAGTTCAAATTCAAGAATATACCTATCATAGGGAAATACTATGATAAATTCCTAAAAGAGGTGCACGAAGATGAGAGATAACACGCTAGAAGATGCAATAAAGAAGACAAAAGACGAAGCTGCACTTAATCTCTTTAAAACATGGAACTGCGCCTATAGCCCATTCAAAGCCTTGGCCGACTCTCTAGGCATAAATATAACTGAGGAAATGAAAGGAGCCAGCATAGGTTTTGCTGGAGGAATAAGCGGGAATGGACATCTTTGTGGGGCACTCTGGGCAGCAGTAGCGGCTGTCGGCGCATACGCTAGGTTAAGGATGATTAGAAATGGTGAAGGTGGAGCGGATCGCGCTGAGGGGCCAGAGTTTATACAGGTAAACAACGAGATACACAGTTTAGCTAGCGAGGTTTATCGGAAATTCGTAGAAAAATGGGGAAGTCCTAACTGTAAGGATCTGAATCCTAGATTTGAACTACACGAACCCGAGCAACAACGGAAATGTAGAGCAATAGTGAGAAGCTCGGTAGAAATAGCATTGCGTACACTCTACCAGCGGTATGGTGAAGGTACAATATCAAGGACTGGGTCAGGGTGATGAAAAATGGCATCGAACAAGGACAGCTATGATGTTATAGTTATAGGCTCCGGGATAGCTGGAGCAGCAACAGCTATAAAGAGCTCCGAGGAGGGCCTAAAGGTATTAATCATTGAGAAAGATAAACTTGGAGGAACATGCGTAAACGTTGGATGCGTCCCAACAAAGTACCTATTACGGATAAGTGAACATTATAATGACACCAAAGAAATGACAAAGCAAGGACTACTATCGCAAGACGTAGAAGCATCGTTAAAAAACATTATGAGGAGGAAAAGAGAACTTATAAGTCAAGTAGTCTGGTGGTACAACGACTACGTATTTCCAAGCTACGGGATAGAAGTAGAGCATGGCACAGCCAGGCTCTTATCGCCTCAAAAAGTCAAAGTCAATGGCACTACATTATCCGCTAGGAAAGCAGTAGTGGTAGCCACCGGTAGCAGGCCGAGTATCCCTCCTATCCCTGGATTAGACGAGTCCATGGAGAAAGGATGTGTCATAACTAGCAACGAGGCGTTGTCACTAGAAGAGCCTCCAGACCGTCTTCTCATCATAGGAGCAGGACCGGTCGGACTTGAGCTAGCCGCAGTATGGAACGGTTTCGGCTCGGAAATATACGTTATCGAGCAGATGGATACAATACTCCCAGGACTGGACAGGGACGCCACCAAGGCTCTCTACAAGATACTTGTCTCAAAAGGCTACAATATTCATCTGAACACCCGAGTTACGCATATACAGGGATGTAGCGTCAAACTCTCAAACGGAGATACAATAAGGACAGATAAGGTACTCGTGGCAACTGGTCGGAGACCCAATACTCAGGGACTGGGACTTGAACAAGTAGGCGTAGCTCTAGGAGAGAGCGGAGAGATCCTAGTAAATGATAGGATGCAGACAAGTATTCCATCAATATACGCAGTTGGAGATGTAACTGGGCCACCACTCGTTGCCTCCAAAGCAAAACTACAGGGGTTTATTGCGGCTTCAAATATTTCAGGCAAAGAAATAAAATACCGTCCAACCTTGATGCCATTTACTGTGTTCACAGACCCCGAAATAGCTACAGTGGGAATTTCAGCATATAAAGGAGATCCAAAATACATAGTTAAAAGATACCCGGCAGCAGTAAATTATCGAGCAATAGTCTACGAGAGACCATACGGTCTCGTAAAGGTAGTCATAGATAAGGAAACTAAACAGCTTAGAGGATTCCACATGGTAGGACTAAACGCAAGCGAAGTGGTGAACGCTGCGACAACTGCGATATTGAAGGGATTATCACTAGATGAGGCCTTAGATACAGTATTCACTCATCCCGTAATGAGCGAACTGATGCTCGACGCCATGCATCTACTAGAGGGATACAACGTATATCTGCCTAGGAGGTGAAGAATGTAATGACTAACGAGAAACTTTTTGATAGACTACCATATGATCCCGAGGATCCTCCCTGGATCAAGAACTATGATCCATGGGTTCAACCAAAAGTAGATGTACCAAACGAGCTCCTACATGAGATGCTCGCCCATACAGCCGACAAGTATCCGAACGCTCCTGCAATAACGTATTACGGCGAAATAGTATCGTATAGGAGACTCTATGAAGAATCCCTAAAGGTAGCGGGCGGACTAAGATCACTAGGAGTAGGACCAGGGGACTGCGTTGCTCTGGTTATGGCAAATACTCCACATTATATTACAGTATCCTATGGGGCGATGATGCTGGGGGCTCGAGCCTGTCTATTCAACCCATTGTGGAGCACGTTTCAAATAGAAGAAAACGCGAGGAAACTGGGAGCAAAGATCATTGCTATAAACGATGTGGTCCAGGCAAGGGTTGGATTAAACCCGGAAGAGTACAACTTGGTTCTTGCACACATAGATGACTACGGAGGACTAAGCTGGAAACTAATGGTAAAGACTGCACGCATACTAGGGAAAATCCCTAAGGTTAAGAAAAATGAAAGATATCTAGTGTATAGAGAACTCCTAAAAAGTCCACCGATAAAAAAAGTCCACAAGGACGATCCTAAAGATACAGTCGCGGCAATGCTTTTCACGGGTGGCACAACAGGTGTCCCGAAGGCTGTCATGCTTTCGCACAGGAACATACGTGCAAACATACTATATCAGCGTATATGGTTTAACCGCAAAGAAGCGAAAGACAGAGTTCTCGGACTCTTGCCCTTCTTCCATGCATATGGGTTCGGAAGCATACTAGGACTCAGCATTAACATAGCCGCAAACCTCATATTAATGATTAGGTTCGATCCGAAAAAGCTAGTAGACGTAATTATAAAGTACAGGATAAACCTTGTTCCAGCCGCACCAACAATCTACCTAGCACTCCTAAAAACAGTACCAGAGAAAAGGCTAAGAAAACTCAGGGGAATCTCCGAAATATGCTTCAGCGGTGCAGCTCCACTCCCCGTAGAAGTCATTCGTAAATGGGAAGAGACAACCTCATGCAGAATCGTAGAAGGATACGGGCTCACGGAAACCAGCCCGGTAGCAGCTGCCAACCCTATACAGGGGAAACGAAAGCATGGGAGTATAGGGCTCCCAATGCCGAACACCCTGATATCTACAGCTGACCCCGTAGAGCCAGTAATGGTTACAGGAGTAGGAGAGATTGTGATAAGCGGTGAACAAGTAATGATAGGCTACTATGATCTCAAGGAAGAAAACAAAAAAGTGTTCTTTGAGTGCTGTGGAAGAAGATGGCTGAGAACAGGCGATATAGGCTATATGGATGACGATGGTTACTTCTATATCGTCGACCGTAAGAAGGACGTGATAAAATATAAAGGACACAGTATATATCCACGGCCAATAGAAGAAGTACTCTATCAACATCCATGCGTGGCAGAAGCAGCCGTCATAGGAGTGCCAGACTCAGAAGTAGGAGAAAACATAAAAGCATATATAGCATTACGGCCAGAATGCAGAGGAAAAATAACACCAGAAGAACTAAAAGAATGGACAAAACAACGACTCGGACTACTAGAATATCCAAGAATCATAGAGTTCAGAGAAGAACTACCCAAAAGCCTGGCAGGAAAAATACTAAGAAGAGTTCTCAGAGAAGAATTAAAGAAAACTTTAGAGAACAAATGAATATAAACAATAAATACTAAGATTTAATAAAACTTATAATAAAATAAATAGATATTATTTTATTACAATTATCATTACTATCTCAATGTATTATGTTTTATATGTTGTAGTATATATTTTACTATGTGATTGTTTTTATTTTCTTTTTCATTATTTATAATTATGAAAACATATAATCTATTAAGAGTTATTATATTATCTAATGTAGAGGAGTGTGCATGTCTTGAAGACAAAAACAGTTATCTTATTAATCATAATATTATCTCTACTAGTCTTGAGTATACAAACCGGAATAACTTCAATTGGTGAAGACCAATTCTCGTCTAACACTATAATTAATGTACCTGGTGACTACCCTTACATTAGCTGGGCTGTTTCAAACGCAACAGATAACGATATAATCGTTGTCGATGCAGGCTTATATACTGGAGTAGAACCATACCAGATAATTCTTGATAAACCAATAAAAATTATGGGAATAAACGGGACACCCATCATAAAATCACTCCCAGACATGGAAATGCCAGTATCAACAACACTATTCATACCAAGAATAGCTCCCTCACAGCTTCCTAGTATAACAATCGAAAACATAGCTTTCAATATAACTACCGTACTCCATAATGTAACAACCTTCATGTATCTCGATGGCCTAGGTAGCTACGAGATAAAACTAATAAACGTATCATTTACAGGTTCACCCACATATTTACCAAATCTCACAGATACTATACTAGCCACAGATACACCATATTTATTATTAGAAAACGTGACAGACAAGATGCCAGGTTCAATAAAGATACTATATCTGGATAATGTTGAAATAAGCAACACCACGAGAATAGGAAACAAAGAACTACTAATACAATACGTAGGATCAGCATACGTCCACGACACACAAATAATAGAAGGACAAGGACTATCGATACTATACGTGCCGAGCATACATCTTGATAACCTATTATTTAAAAACAACACCGCCAATAGAGCCGGCATACTTACACTCCTAGCATACAACTCAAACAACTACAATATAGTCCTCGGCAATATCACCTTCGAAAACAACAATTGGGGGTCAATGACAGTAGCAAGCGACCTAGCATTACTAACTGCAGGAAGCCTCCCAGTGAACAGCCTATACCTACAACTAAACAATATTTCATTCACAAGCGAACACTCCACTACCTATATGATACCGTTATCACTCTACCTGACGGGAGCACAAGAAAACACGCAAGTAGTAATCAAGGACATCGATATACAAGGACACTATTTTAGGCCATGGCAGCTACAAAAAATGGTCAACACAACCATATCCAACCTAACGATAAAAGCAGACCTAGACCAGGTAGGTCCAGCATCATCTATCGAAGGAAACAACATAACCATACAAGGCCTAAACATTGAAAAAGGAGGACTATACTTCTACAATGCAACTGTCAAACTTATAGAGCCAAGAATAAGGCCAGGATCACTGCAGGCGGAAAACTCCCACCTCGAACTATGGTCCCCAATAATAAGCCCAGACAAAACAATTCCTTTCCTAAACGCACAGAACACAACCATCAGCATATACAACATGCAGATATATCCCATTACCATGAATCTAACAATAGGGGCAGACGCTCTAGGATCAACCTATAGCCTCTATCATATAAGCCTACAGAATGTACCCGTAAAACCACCAACAACAGTAATAGTCGCACCGCTAATAAAAATAGATACAATCAATGCATTCAACATAAGCTTCAATATACGATACAATACAACACTACTGGAAGAGCTCGGAATCAAAGAAAACCTCCTCGGAATACTAAAACACGACGGAACAAGCTGGAAAAAACCATCAATGACAGGCTACAGCCATGATATGGTGAACCAGACCATAAACTTCACACTAAGAAACGCGGGAGACCCAATAATAGTACTATACAGCTACCCGGTAATCGTAGGGGGAGAACTCATAACTCCAACGAAGACAAGCACTGTCCCAATTATTATAGTACTCGGCATAACACTGATAGGAGTATACGCCTATACCATAATGAGAAAAATAAGACAATAATAGTTTCATATAAGAAACCAATTTCTTTTCCTTACACAGAATATTATCATTTTTAGGAAAAATAACAGTCGTCCCCC
>CAYROE010000066.1:0-7482 GCA_964425855.1 uncultured Desulfurococcales archaeon
AAGACGGAAGCCAGATCCAGTAGCACGTATTAGGCGTAGACTATACGTACACTACGATAATATTACTAGAGATGCCCAATACTAGACAGCTGGTAGAAACGGTGCAGTACAGTGGCCAAGAGAAAGACAGGCATCTCATATAAAAAGAAAGTTATGCTAGGAATTCTAATAGTAGGAATACTTACAGCTTCTCTCATGTTATACCTAACCCACAACAGTGAAACACAAACAGGTAATGAATCAGAGAACACGGCGTTCACGCCACCGCCGCCATGCAAAGCAGGATGGTCAGAGCAGAACCTTATAGTGCTTGACGATCTGGGAGATGTCTTTATTGTGGTCCCAGCCGGCAATGGAAGTGTAAAGATAACAGAAACACTCATCTATGTGTTAGAACAAGATTACCCAGAGCTAAACTATAGCGATATCGGGGTCTTGGAACAAATACTCTCTTCTAACGACAGCATTTCTGTCCTAGAAAACAATCCATTCGCAACTAATACAACTGTATCGCCAAGCGAAGGATACAAGATATTTCTACCTAACTCGACTGGAGAGAAATGTGCAGTCGCCGCGGCTAGAACACTGTACAAGGACGCATCAAATATATATCTCGAGTATTTGGGTTATACAGTAGTGCCCTATGACGACCCAGCGTGGCTATATTATAATGCAAGTCTGCCCTCGTGGCGAGTATATGTAAATGGAGAAGTAGTATCCGTGATATGGATAGATCCAGATCTAGGAATACTTGTGGCTGAAATGCAGTCTAACGCTATGTATCTCTGGGCTAAGGTTATAGTGGGTGAGGAGCAATAACATGCAATGATATCCCATATAATATAGAGTTACCAGAAGACCTCTGTGCTAATGATAAGCCGGGGAAAATCATACTCCAGTTGCCAGAAGGGATGAAGCCCCTCAGCATAAAAATAGCAGACTGTATCAAGCAAAAATGTCCGAGAGCCAAAATCTATATTCACGGAGATCCCAGCTATGGCGCCTGCGATCTATCCTATCCTGAGTTAGAATACTATTTGGCGCCTGACCTTATCATACATATAGGACATACGCCTTACCCACCAGAGCTCGCCAGCAAAAAATCTACGCCACAGGGAAAAGCACAGGTTATTTATATCCCGGCGGAAAGTCGTCTCGAAGTAAATGAGAGTCTTCTCGAGGATCTAGTACGATTCATTAAAAAATATGATTCCAACAATATAGGGGTAGTCGGAACGATACAACATTATCGATTAATCCCGAGAATAGTTCGCTGGCTCAATAAACATGG
The DNA here is from genome assembly GCA_964425855.1 of uncultured Desulfurococcales archaeon. Classification (GTDB taxonomy): domain Archaea; phylum Thermoproteota; class Thermoprotei_A; order Sulfolobales; family Acidilobaceae; genus S143-63. The sequence goes on from CAYROE010000066.1 coordinate 1,292, forward strand.
GTATAACGCATCTACATCTCCTGCGAGGCTCCCATATTTTGTAGAGGGCCAAGTCCTCGGATGCGAGTACGGTAGCGCCCTCATGCTTAAATCGGATCTCTATGTTTATGTGGGAGGAGGCCTCTTCCACCCTCTAGGACTATATCTTGCCACGATGAAACCAGTCATAAAACTCGATCCCTACCATCAGAAAGTAGAAGACATAACATCTTACGGTGAAAAAACATACAAGAAGAGAATGTACAAGATCATGCAGGCGATGAACGCGGAGCATTGGGGACTAATACTAGGGTTGAAGACTGGGCAATATAGGCCATGGCTAGAAAAACAGTTATCAAGTCTAATCATCTCTAAAGGGGTAAAATACGATGTCTTCTTATTCGAGAAGCTCACAATAGAGTCATTACGCTCATTACCACAAGAAATAGATGCATACGTGGTAACAAGCTGTCCCAGGCTTCCGATAGACGACCTCGCTGATTTCGAGAAACCAGTACTGACTCCAGGTGAAGCCGTTATGGCTCTAACCGGCAAACTAGAACGATACAGGTTTCCATGGTGAGCATATAAGTTGGCTCATAAGGTGAAGAGCAGAAACCAACTCTCTATCATCTTAGAGAGGGAAGTCCCAGAAATACTTGAACCAAGCTTTAAGCTAGAGCAATATACGAGCCCAGGTGACTTAGCCTCACTGATAGCATGGGATCTACAATACAGAGTAAATTTAGCTAATGCAAGGATACTAGACCTAGGAGCCGGTACATGCAGGCTATCAACCGCGGTAGCTTTGCTAGGAGCCAGTTACGTTATAGCAGCGGAATATGACCCGAAACTGCTCGAGATATGTAGAGAAGTACTCTTGCGCCTAGGATTAATAGATAGAGTTCAACTTGTAAGAACCTGGGTCCACAAAGATCTCGGCCTCTTCAGGGCAATAGACGTGGTCATCTCCAATCCTCCCTTTGGTATTGCGAGAAGAGGCGCCGACCGGGAGTTTCTCGAGTATTCACTTAATATCGGAGCCCGTATACTCTATTTCATCTTAAAATCAGGAAACCTAGAGTTTCACAAGAGGATAGCGGAAAACTATGGATATAGTACTTTTCTATTAACACGATATAGGTTTCCTATAAAAGCATCCATGATGAAACATCGTAGTAGGATAAGGAGGGTTGACGTAGATGTCATCGTCTTCGTTAAAGAAACAAGATATTAGGGAGGTAGCGCCAGGAGACGTACTGGCAATCATAGAAGAATATGATGCCGGAGAGGGAACATACGTCGATCTAGAACATGGAGTAGTACGTGCAGCAGTTGCAGGAATAGTATACTATGATGATAAAGCTAAGATTGTATATGTAAAACCAAAGAAAGACCCACTCGTTCCCCGAGCCGGATCAAGCGTAATTGGGGTGGTTACCCAAGTAAAACATGACGTCGTGATACTAGACCTCGTAGGAGAAGTAGACCTGCATCCAGTTCCTAGGTTTAAAGGCGAGTTCTCAGGAAGATTCTCTGGAGCTATAAATCTAGCCAATATTGCCGACGAGTATGTGAAGGATATCTTCGATTACTATAAGATAGGTGACATAGTCCTAGCGAGGGCACTAAGTAACAATAATCCATATCATCTCACGACTGTTCCGCCCCAGTATGGAGTAATATACGCCACATGTAGCAAGTGCGGGGGCCTACTGCACCCAATAAACAATAGGAGCATGAAATGCACCAAGTGCGGCCGCATAGAGAAGAGAAAAGTATCTGCATTAGCATCATCGAAGATACTCTCCATAAAAATAAAGAAGGGATTAGTTGTATCTCTTAGCTAACGAGAACTATAATCTACGAGGCTGAGTAAATGACGAAGAAAAACAGGAAGACAACAATATACATCAAGTTGCCTCCACTGGCACGATCAGAATTCGAGAAGTTCATGGAAAGGCTAGGTAAGTTAATCCACGGAGAGACAATGGTAGCGTCAATAGAGGATGATGTGCTGCGGATTAATCTCTACGGGAGCAAGCTGGCTGCAGAGAGGACGATAAAGGAGATACGGAAACTTGTGAAGGAGTATTCTATAGGTTCCCGGGCTCTCAAGAGATACTCTCTCAGAGCCTTATCTAGGGAGGCCAAAACAGCTATTCCTGGCGATGTTCTAGAAGAGGTACTGAGGTATAAAGGATATGAAGCCGAGTATCGAGGAGAATACATTGAAACAAGTGCCTCTCCCTCGATAGTATATGAGGCATCCATACTGTTAGGTGAAGCCATCAGAACGACAATCATGCTTCATGCCACAAGAACTGCCAAGAAGTTAATACTCGCCCTTCTAGTACTTGATAACAATCTAAAACCATTCGAAATAATAAACAGTGGAGAGGCACTGGGTTTAATTGAAATAGATCAGGACGGGAAAGTTCACTTGACCACTGACTGGAGAAAAGCGCTTAAAACCATGATTGGCAACATTCAAGTCAAGGGAGGAGAATAAACGTGGAAGGAATAAACCTGATAATACGGAGAATAGAGCCGCAGACCTACGAGCTAGAGATACAGGGAGAAGACGACTCCATAGGAAACCTCCTAGCAACGTACTTAGAAAACCTCGACGAGGTACAATTATCATACTATAGCAGGCCACACGTACTAGAGGACAAGATCGTGGTCTACGTCAAACTGAAGAAGGACATAGATATAAAAAAGGTAATTGAAAAAGCCATTGGAGAGATCCTAGAGGATATCGAAGACCTTAAGCAAAAGTATCTGAAAGCTCTTGAAAAAATAGGTGTGTCGCTAGAACCATGAAGGATGAAACACGAATTTTTGTAAGCAAGTGTAATCCCGATATCTGCATAGGCGTTATAGTCAGAGGCATAGGAGTCGACGGGGTAGTATCCGGTAAAAATTGTCGGGAAACATGCAGCCAATTATCTGAAAAGGGATATCTCGGCGAGCTCCGCTACTTTATCGGAGATTGTCCATGTGGACTAGTAGAATCCCCTATCAGCACGCCATATATTGAAAACCTCCTCCGGGTCTTGGACAGAGATGTAGGCTTATGGTATAAGATTACAGTTGAATTACTGAAGAACAAGGACAACGAATAAAAACCAATCGTGGAAATCGGTATTCCTGGGTCACCGTGGAAATACATGTATTGGCGGAAGTGGTTCCATATGCCCGGTTGATTCTTAGACATCTACGAGATAAAAACACGGGAGTATCCGATTTTAGGAGATGGATGGAGAAAGCAGGTATTCTTCTGGGAGTGTTCATTTCTCGAAGTCTCTCCTGGAGAAGAATAGAGGTTGAAACACCACTAGGATCGGCAGTCGAACTGGATCTAGAGACGCAGCCGCTTGTAGTAAGTATACTTGGCGCCGGGGTATATTTGGCCAACGGAATAATGAAGCTGTATCCCGAAGCACCACTGGGGCTTGTCTCTGCCAAAAGAATAGAAGATGGCTCCGAGGTAAGGATAGAGGTCTACTACTCTAGATTACCAACTGAGTGGAGAGGAGAGTCAATAATTATTGATCCAATGCTCGCGACAGGATCGACGGTATCACGGGTTATTGACGAGTTAAAGAAGCGTGGATCAAATAAGATAATAGTAGGAGCTGTTATCTCATCGATCCAGGGAATATCATATCTTTCATCTAAACATCCAGATGTGGAGGTCTACACACTAGGTCTTGACAAAGAATTAGACTCAAGGAACTTTATCGTTCCTGGACTAGGAGATGCAGGGGATAGAAGCCTTGGCGTAGTTTTTTAATTCTAGATTAATTTCCTATACAACAATAATCCGAGTAAGAAGACTCCTATTCCTAATCCGGCTACAAGCCCAGTCTTCATAGTGTTATTACCACTCTCCGGATTATCATACTGTATGCTGGCACTATGCGTATCGGTTAGGTCTGAGGTAGTGTTCGTCGAAGTTTTCTCGGCTGGAGACTTATTTGATTCCCAGGAATTATTGCAGTAGTAGACTCCACTGTATTTTCCATTCAGATATATTATAACGGTCTTGGGCTGAACTGTTAGATTAATCGATATGCCTTTCCTGGTTATTACTTGGATGACGGGTTGTTTAGGAGGTTCTAGTGTAATGTTCAGCCTCAAAGTATTATTATCGATGTAAGCATGGTTGTATGTGATATTGTATCCGGGCGTCGGTAGGATTAGTAACACGTTCAAGTATGGAGATCCTTGGACGTTTACGCAAGTGACCGATTCTATTTTAGGCAATGTATCGTCACCTAGGACTTGGATACTATTAACTACTATCATAACTAAAAACATTAGCATTATTAGTCGATACCGATACCCAAGCATTATTCAAGCACCGGTCCAAGCTTTCTATAAATTAATCTAGCACTTTATAGGATTCTCTCTTTCTTCGATTGTGGGTTTAGCTGGTATAACACATATGAACCACATACCTTTCTCGCTCCAATACTCATGTTCTACATTCGGCGGAATATAGATAGCAGTGCCTTCGCTGACATCATAGTATTTTTCGCCTATCCTGACCCTGCCCGAGCCTTTTACAATAAAAATCTCGTGCTCCCATGGATGGAAGTGGCCTTTTATATGGGAATTCTCGCCCATCATGAACAGTCTCATATAAAAGTTTATCGCTCCATCTTGCTCGGCGATCAGCCAGCGTATAGTAGTATTGACAGCCATATCCGGAGGTATAACTTTTTCCTCGACCTGTGTATAGTGGGCTACTTTTTCTCCACAATGAGAACCCTGATTACTCATGACAACGCACCCAACTATTGTATGAATTAGGAAGCCCAGGAAATATAACATATCCTAAATATGTTTAGCAGAAATAATAATGAATACAACCAAAGCGAATAGCCCGAATTCTGGCCTTTAACTGATTATGCCCGAAAAACTTTCCAAGGATACTTTAGCTGATCCTAGTAACACAGCTTCTGGCATACACATGGATAATATGTGCATCTTTCTTCTGGCATAATCTATTCTCTCAACAACTGCTAAGGCTTCTTTACCATTGCAGAGTGCAGCCGCGATGAGTCCTCTCTCCCAACCCTCATGAAGGATCTTTATCCCGGGAAGCCTTGTTTGTATCCTGTGCCTCGTGACTACTACCAGTCCATGAGGTCCACTTTCAGCGTAAACAACCTGTTTTACAGGAAGTAGCGTGTAGTTTTTCCTGCTCAGAGGTGACTCGAAGAGTAATGGACCCCCATATACAGGTATGGTGTCTAGATTTACAGAATAACGTTTTGCACCGAGCAATCGTCTAGCTATGAGCCGGTCACGATGAGTTCTTCTCTCCTCGCGCGTCTTCTTAGTTGTTGATGTAAGACATGGTGATCTAATAATGTTGGTATCACTGAGTCGTGATTTAACGTATTCGAAGACCTTGTCATGGAGTCCCATTAAAATAATGTTATCAGCCTTAATGGACGTGGCAATAGCAGTTTTCGAATCTATTCCTTGCCAAATTGATATCCATCCATCGGTATCGATTATCATATGTCTATTATTAGTCAAGAGCTTCGAGGTGCATCCGAAATGTTTACTCAGGGCGTGTAATGGGGAAAACGCGCCGACAAAACAGTTCTCTGTGTTTCCTGTAATGGATCCTGGTATTATAGGGCCATCAGAAGCTTCAAGCTTGGTCACGAATCCCGGAGCATAGAGTTCGTTTTGGCCAATATCTATAGTTGCTAGGATAATCGTTTTTCCTTCGCCGAGACTTATATTAGCTATAAAGGAGAATAGAGTGCTCTTCCCACAGTCAGTAGGTCCTATAATAAGTGTCTTGTTATAGCCAGCGCTTTGTACAGCGAGAGAATAATACAAATTATAAGCCTCGGTGTTGATCCGTGAGATCGGTTTTGTTGCTTCTATCACGGAGCTTGATACAGCATATATAAGCACGCTTCTACCTGTAGGCACAGTTAATTGTCTGTCTTTTTCTCCGATAACATAACCGTTTACCGCAACTTCTCCATTGATAAGTCGAATACTCGACGGTCCCGTTAAGAGCCATGCTGTTTCTCTAGGTAACTCATGTCTAAGACCGCTGATGTCCCCATTCATTTTTCCCAATATCCCCATAGGATGAAATATTATCTAGGAAATCTAAAATCGTATCCATAAAATAGTATACGTTTCTCTAGAACCGGTATCTTTGACTGGAAGAA
>CAYROE010000067.1:0-7445 GCA_964425855.1 uncultured Desulfurococcales archaeon
GAGGAATCATGAGAACAAGTCTTTTTAACGAAGTCTCTCGCCAAGCGGCACCACTTAACACTAGCACTAATATCGAACCGGTAACAGCGAGTATGAGATCGAATCTATCAATACCTTTGGAAGCACTATATAGAAGACCATATACCAGGCTAGCAAACCATATTCCAGCAATACCTCCCTCTTTAGGTATTAATCCACGTGTTCTCCTGCTGTACGCTTCCCAGCCCTTGTCCAATCCTGTAACACGCTCCATGCCCTAGCGTATGATTCTTTCTTAACCATAGTGCTCTAAACTATGTCTATTCAGGTTATGTCCTCTGAAGTACAGTTTCTGTGATCCCTTCCAAATGGTCTGCTCGAAGAGTTTTTCTATATAGTTATATACATGTAATAACGTGAACCTATAGTTTGGTATTTGTCATGGATCTTGTCCTGTAATTATTTTTATAGGAAATATAATTTTCCAAATAAAAATCTCGTCACTAGACTAATCATATAACGATACTATGAGGTGTGGAATACTATGGAGTACACGATCCTGGGCTCTACAGACCTTAAAGTCTCAAGAATAGGTTTAGGAGCATGGCAATTCAGCAATACATGGGGCGTAACAGACTACGAAAAGGCTAAAGAAATACTAGCCAAAGCATTCGAGCTAGGCATAAACCTCGTAGACACGGCAATGATCTATGGTAGGGGAATGAGCGAGCAGTTTATCGGAAAAGCCCTAAAGGATCTGGGAGTGAAGAGAGACGACGTAGTCATATCGACAAAGATTCCTGGAGAATTCCTAGCATATGAAGACGTGTTTAAAGCCGTAGATAGAAGCCTCAAACGTCTACAAACAGACTATATAGATCTACTCCAGGTACACTGGCCACCTTGCTGGCACAATCATCCGACCTGCGAGTACATGAAGGCACTAGAGAGGCTAGTAGTTCTAGGAAAAGTGGACTATATTGGTCTAAGCGATTTCCCGGTAGAACTCGCAGAAGCTGCGAGATATTGTTTATCCAGGATAGATATCGAAGTCCTGCAAATCAGATATAACTTAGTCGAGAGACAGGCCGAAAAAGAGCTCATACCATACGCAGAGGAAAACGGCATGAGCATCCTTGCATGGAGTCCGCTCGCAAAGGGTGCAGTACTCGGCAAATACACTCTTGATGATATAGAGAAGTTCCAAGATGTAAGAAGCAACGATCCCCTGTTCCAAAGAGAAAACTACGAACAAATATTGGAGCTAGCGAATCTTGTAAAACAATTGGCAGAAAAATACGAGAAGACTCCAGCTCAGATAGCGTTAAACTGGCTAATAGGCTATAGTGACGTGATAATACCGATCCCCGGGGCTAAGAACCCGCAACAAGTAGAAGACAACGCTGGTGCAATAGGCTGGAGACTTAACTACGATGATTGGAGGCTACTCGACGAGGCAAGCAAGAAACTCAGAATAACATACGTCACCTGGTAAATTAAGATTCCAGGCATTCAATTAAATAAGGAATAATGCAGGAATCTCTCTAGTATCTTCTTAATCGTTTTTCCTCATTTTTAATATTCAAAAAGATATTATTGAATAAAAGCTCTACATCGGAAAAACTATGTTACGGTGAATCGTACTGGGTAAGCCCACGATCAAATCTATGATAAGGAGAGCAATGTGGGAGTTGAAAGACGAGTTCATCGTATGCTATCGTCACAGGAATGATAAGGGAGAAGTTGTAAAATGCGTTCCAGCACACAGAATAGTATATAGCGATAGCTGGGCCATATACCTAGACGACGACACTACACTACCATACCATCGAGTAATCGAGATCAAGGATACTAGTGGACGAGTCTTATGGAGTCGTAGAGGAGGAGAATGGAAGAAGTAAGTCTACTTCCTAGCAAGATACCTGTGTACTCCCTCAACAATATCTAAGACAGTTCTAGGACCTCTCCTCAGCAAGACAGTCAAGACCTCAATAAGATTAGCACCATTCTCAAGCAACTCTATAGCGTCATCTGCAGAGAATACACCTCCAGACGCTACTATAATCTTATCCTCCTCCAATAATTCCCTTAAAACCGCAACCATTCTCTTGGTTCTATGGAATATGGGTCTCCCGCTGAGACCAGCCTGCAAGCCCCGAATCCAGATTTTACTCGTGTTACCAGCTACAATACCCTGCAAACCATACTTCCTGACAAGGTTAACGTAGTTAGCTAGCAAGTTACGATCAGTAGTATGAGGAATTTTCAATAGATATCGTTTACTAGACGGTAAATCTATTAGTATATTCTCAGCATGTTCGGGTTGCTCAAATGTACCGTGCTCTTCTGTGTTCGGACAACTGATATTTATCTCGATGAACAAGAACTCTTCGCCGAGTTGACCTGCGAGTTCTATATAGTCGTTTATCCTTAGGCCAGCTATATTAGCCACGAGCTGAGTATACCTTGGCCTATAATGGCGTATGTTTTGTAGAACTTTTTCTATTCCATCACTAGGCAATCCTAGTCTGTTAATAGCGGATAGGGGAGTAGGTCTGAGAAGAAGCTTGGTCTCAGCCCCCCTATAACTATAGGGTAAAATGCTGCCCACAACAGTGAATCCGAGGCATAAAGCGTCTCCCAGCCAAGTTAGGTTGCCGTTTTTATTTAATCCCGCGGCGAGACCTATGGGGTTAGCCAAATTATTGTTTTGAATCCTTATCTCGAGGCTTTCCGGACACTTCGATGATAGGATTCTGGATAGTGGCCTTTGTAGTCTGCCTGGAAATGAATGTACTATCCTGTAGGATGCTTTGGGTGGTAGTTTTGAGAGAGGCTTCCAGAGGTATTCTAGGAGTCCTAAAGCCATAGCTTTGTCCTCCCGTCGTAGTAGGAAAATGGCGAGGATATATTGTATTTATACTAGTGGTGTACCACCGTATATTTTAATAAGAGCTTAATATTTATTATAAGATATAGGTGGGCATATTCACCCACATGAAGTCATAATGGGTGACTTGACATGTCAAGAAAAGCACTTTCTAAAATGGCGGCGGCGATTACTCTAGTCGTGATTATAGTCGTCGCCGCGGCAGCATGGTACTTCACAGGTAAGGGACCAACTACAGAGGAGCAACCAGAACAAGTAGTAGTGATAGGTGTAACAGATAAAATAACCGACCTAGACCCAGCCAACGCATATGACTTCTTCACATGGGAGGTTCTGAGCAACATAATGGCGGGACTTGTTAAATATGATCCTGACACGGGCAAAATAGTCGGAGATCTCGCCACAGACTGGGAGGCACAGGATAATGGATCAGTATGGATATTCCACCTAAGACAAGACGCCAAGTTCGCAGACGGAACCCCATGTACAGCACATGACGTTGTAAGAAGCATAGAGAGAGTAATGAATATTCAGGGAGACCCATCATGGCTTGTAACAGACTTCGTGGAGAGCGTTGAGGCACTAGATAACTACACGGTGAAGTTCACTCTCAAGACTCCAGCAAGCTACTTCCTAGCAGTAGTGGCCACACCACCATACTTCCCAGTACACCCCAACTATCCCGACAACGAGATAGCAAGCGACGCCGTCTGGGGAGGATGTGGACCATACATGATACAAGACTGGAAGAGAGACGAGCAACTAGTACTAGTACCTAATCCCTACTACTATGGCGGGAAGCCAAAGAACGACAAGGTAGTAATAAAGTTCTACAGTAATGCCCAGGCTCTAAGATTAGCACTTGAGAACGGTGAAATAGACGTAGCGTGGAGAACACTCAATCCACAAGACATACAGGATCTAAAGAACAAAGGTTATAACGTAATGGAGATACCAGGACTCTACATCAGATACGTAGTTATTAAGACTGACCAGCCACCAACAGACAATGTCCTAGTAAGAAGAGCACTAGCAGCGGCCATCGACAGAGAAGATATAGCACAGAGAGTCTACCAGGGAACAGTAGTACCTCTATACAGTCTCGTACCTGCAGGAATGTGGAGTCACATAGACGCATTCCAGAAGTATGGTGATGGAAACATAACACTAGCACAAGAACTACTAACACAGGCAGGCTACAGCCAAGACAACAAGCTGGAGATAGACCTATGGTACACGCCCACCCACTATGGAGACACTGAGGCCCAGCTAGCGGCAGTACTAAAGGAGCAGTGGGAAGCAACGGGAATGATAACAGTAAATATCCACAGCAGCGAGTGGGCACAATATGTAGACCAGCTCAGCCAGGGCCAGTTCATGGTAAGCCTATTAGGCTGGTATCCAGACTATCTTGACCCAGACGACTATCTAACACCCTTCCTAAAAGCACCAGCAAACTCATGGACCGGAACGGGATACAATAACACACAGGTAAACGAGCTCCTAACCCAGGCCTCACAGCTAACCGACCAGGCACAGAGAGAACAAATATACAAGCAAGTCCAAGAAATACTGGCAGATGACGTACCATACATACCACTAATACAAGGTAAGCTCTACGTCGTAGTAGGACCAAATGTAGAATCACTCAAAGTAAGCCCACTAATGTTCCTACTCTACGACACAATACAACTAAAAGGCTAGAGATTAGTAGAGAACATTATAAAACCAATAATAGGGTTTTTCCCTGCTAACATCAACACTGTTTATCATTATAGGCTGGTGTAGGGATCTATGTCTACGGAGGCATATCATAGAGTCTTGGAGGAGGAAACAGGCTGGATACTAGCTAGACGAGGCTTCTATCTATTAGGATTCGCATACTTATTGATTATACCAGATATCTTTGTAAAATACATCCATGTAAATATCCTAAGCATAGCTACTATGATACTCTCATTTATAATATCGCTACTCGGCATTTACCATTTATATGAGGCATCTAAAATCCTCCAACAGTATAAGCCACTTATAGGGGAACCCCTTCACAAGGCATCTTATTACCTCATACTAGCTGTTATTCTCATATTCGTATCTCCTCTAGCGGGCTTCATAGGGCTCCTTTTTATTTTAATCTCATTCTTTCTCGTCATGGCATCGCTCTACTACCTATTCCTCTACGCATCGTGGATAGAACATAAGACAGGGCCTAGAGGCCTTGCAATAATGTATGTTATAGGTATAATAGTAGCACAACTGCTATTGCTCGGACATGTACCAGTTTTCCTGGCGATTACAGGAGCTGGACTTGGAGCAGGTCTCAACGCTCTAATAGGGAGTAAGACAAGAGAATGTATGTATATTTGCGGAGGTAGAACTAATGGCTAATGACTCAAATATATTTACAGTTATCCATGAGACAATATAGCATAAGTAGTCGGAGTACTCTGCAATTACTGGATAAATAGCTATCTTAATGATTCTTTTTTAAATAGTGTATTGATAGTGGTCTGGGCATTCCATATATAATATTAAGGGTGTCGTTATTTCCCAAGGCAATAGAATGCCAGAGGGAATCAAAGTGGGAAAACCAAGGCTCAGCCCGCTCGCAAGCTATATTCTCACTAGGGCATTATTGATAATTCCAACTATCCTAATACTCTATACCCTAGTCTTCATCGTGCTCAGAGTTATACCCGGTAACCCTATCGAAGCAGCTCTCGGTACCCGTTATATTCCAGAAGAACTAAAACAACAATTGGCCGAGAGGCTTGGGCTAAACAAGCCACTCTATGTCCAGTACTTCGAGTATCTCTGGAATATACTTCACGGGGATTTCGGCGAAAGCCTTGTTATTAGGGGCCGTCCCATATGGGAGGATCTAAAGGCCAGGTTCCCTGCCACTCTAGAGCTAACAATATGGGGATTCACGATAAGCGTCTTCCTTGGCTTGTTGACAGGGACTCTTGCAGCTGTGAAGCGGGGCTCCAAAATAGATACCTCCATGAGAATATTCAGCATCGTGGCCTATACTCTATTCATTCCATGGCTAGGCATGATGCTACAGCTTGTTTTCGGCCTCTGGCTGGGCTGGTTACCCACAAGCGGCAGGTTAAGCGCGAGAATAGAGCTCGACACGATAACTGGAATATACACGCTAGACGCTATACTCACAGGAAATATACCTGCATTTATCGACGCCGTCAAACACCTGATATTACCAAGCCTGACCTTAGGCATAGTGCTGAGTGGTGCATATACCAGGCTTGTTAGAACCAATCTCTCCGAGGTACTGGCTAGCGACTTCATAAGAGCATACAAGGCTAGAGGAATACGAGATACTAAGGTTCTCCGACACGCGTTGAAAAACGCGTTCATACCAATCGTTACTATGATGGGCCTCCAGTTCGCTATACTTCTGGGAGGAGCAGTATTGACCGAGACAACGTTTTCCTGGCCCGGAATGGGATCTTATCTATTAGAGAAGGTAACTTATAGAGACTATACAGCGATTCAAGGAGCAGTGATATTCTTCGCTTTCTTCGTCGGGCTAATAAGCCTGATAGTAGACGTGATCTACGCCCTCATTGATCCAAGGATAAGATACTAGCACGGGTGGAGACGATATGAAGACAATAGGAGAGACCATTGGAGGATTCCTACGAGACAGATATCCTGGGAAAGCAATGATATTAGCAGGCCTAACTATAATCCTAACAGTAACAATACTATCCCTACTAGCACCATACATAGCTCCCTACCCGCCAGATGCCCCAAGCGTACCGGAAGAATACCAAGGTACACCCCTACCGCCAAGCAGAGAGCATCCCATGGGAACTACTAATCTAGGATACGATGTCTTCAGCAGGATCCTATACGGGGGACGAGTAATCCTCTACGTAGTCATACTTGCAGCAGTCATAAGCATGAGCATAGGAATACCACTGGGCCTCATATCCGGGTACTACGGAGGCAAACTGGACAGAGCACTATCAATGATAATGGACAGCATATACGCCTTCCCAGGAATAATCCTAGCAATAGCAGTAGCTAGCGTTCTAGGGGCAAGCCCGAAAAACGCCGCAATAAGCCTCTCAGTAGTATACGTACCAACGTACTTCAGGATGGTAAGAGGAAGCGTCCTCAAGCTCAAACAGAGCCTCTTCGTCGAAGCGGCAAGAAGCCTAGGATTACCAGACCGTGTTATCCTAATAAACCACATACTACCAAACGTGGCGCCCACTGTTCTAGTAGTTTTCGGCCTAGGATCAACTGACGCTATACTCACAGAGGCAGGACTATCATTCTTCGGCCTGACAGTATCATTCCCACAGCCAGACTGGGGACTTGACCTATACATGGGCAAGTCCTATTTCCTAGCCGGAGCATGGTGGATGATATTCTTCCCAGGACTAATGATTACACTACTAGCACTAGGCTTCGCACTGCTAGGAGAAGGACTAGCCGAGAAACTCGAGATCAGAACAGAGAGGTGAGTAAGATGAGCTTACTCAGGATAAAGGATCTAAACATAGTCTACTATACTCTCTCGGGCCCCGTAAAAGCAGTAGTAGAC
>CAYROE010000068.1:0-7138 GCA_964425855.1 uncultured Desulfurococcales archaeon
AATGCCATTTATGTTATCCACAAGCTCGTCCAGGGCCGTACTAGAGATATTCCCGGATACAACTACTACAGGTAATTCAGCCTCGCCACAATACCCTATTGCCCTAACATAAGGGTTCGATTCCCCTAGCACCGTATAAATTCTACTAGCATCATGCTTGGCAACATCATAGCTCTCCAACAAGTCCACTACCACAATCTCATCCACCGGTATCTCTAGATATCTATTGATACTTTGTATCACATCACCAGTGTCCGCAAAATAATTTGTACACTCGCCTCCAACAATGTATGCTACCAATATCCCAGAGTCCGTACTCTCGTTATAGTATAATCTTATACCTCTTATCATGTCCTCGCCCTTACCGAGAAGGCTGGAAAGGATCTCTGAGATAGTAATGTTATCCGCATCTGGTTCGAAAATATCATAATTTTCATATACTATGATGTCCCCGCCTGATTCCTGGTAAACTATGCTGGATCCATTCAAAAACGATGATACTTGTGTACTGTACCCTGTGTATCCCTTTGTGTACTTATGATAGATAAAGACATGGTCTTGCTGTATGAATTTCGAAGAGTTCAGCACTATACAATAGATGTTCCCCGACCTATAGGTATCGACTACCACGTTGGAGAGACTATTCTCTTCGGTTGCACCCGTTACGACTCCAACACTCAATGGATCAATGAGAACCATGACCATAAACATGACTATTATTGTTATTCCTCTCAACAGATTTCTGCGATGCATTAGTTCACAGCCCTTCTAAATCTAGTAATATCGATTAAACGATCTCCTCAATCATTATAATTTAATAGTATTCTAAGTTAAAAAGATTGTTCTTACCTAGATTGTATCTTAATGTCTTGTTAGTGGTAAGAAGAGGGAAGTCTATGACTCTTTCTTAATCTTCTCTACGTATGCTTCATGGTTCAGGAGGTTGTCTAGCTCTTCCTTGTTTTCTATTCTTATCTTGAATAACCAGCCTTTTCCATAGGGATCCTGGTTTATGAGTTCGGGAGCATCGTAGAGCTCCTCGTTTACCTCGGTTATTTCGCCTGTTAGTGGAGCATATACGTCGGCGGCTGCTTTTATGGATTCCACGACTGCGACAGGGTCTCCCCGAGATACGTGGTCTCCTGGTTCCGGGAGTTCGACTCCTACTATGTCCTTCAGTTTTTTCTGAGCATAGTCTGTTACGCCTACTGTCGCCATGTCTCCGTCTACGCGTACCCATTCGTCCGACTCTGTGTATAGGAGCTCGTCAATGATCACTACTCTCAGGCTTCCTACTTTGACCTCGTAGCTAGCCATTAGGATGCACCACGGGTATATTCTGGTGCCTCGTCCGATATTTGCGTTTACCATATGTATATATCCAATATAAGTAGGTGGAGATACGCTAGAATCCTTGGAGGGGACTCCTAAATGGTAGATCAAGTATTCGTCGACGATACCATTAAACAATTGATCGAAAAGTACCGTGTTGTCTGGGCTATAGGCCATGCACAAGCCCTTATGGGATGGGATAGCGAGACCTATATGCCCAGGGAAGGCGCAAAGGAGAGAAGCGTTGCACGCGCTGAGCTAAGTGTTCTAAGCCAACAGCTGACACTGAGGCCAGAACTGTTAGAGCTACTAGAAGAGGCCAAGAAGAAAGCTGACTCGCTGAATCCCTATGAGAAAGGAGTAGTAAGAGTACTAGACAGGACAGTCACTCGATTAAAGAAGCTCCCGCCAGAACATGTATACGAGTATACTAGGGTAACAGGAGAGGCGGTCCATGTATGGGTAGAGGCTAAGCAGAAATCAGACTTTTCCCTGTTCAAGCCCTACCTAGAGAAAATAGTGGATCTAGCAAGAAAAACAGCCGAGTACCTTGGATACGAGAAACACCCGTACAACGCGCTCCTGGACATCTATGAGGAGGGTCTAACAATAGACGACATGGACAAGGTATTCGACACAATCATACCCCACAGCAAAAAAGTCCTGGAGAAGGTTCTCTCAGACGACTATTATCCTAGAGAGCACCCATTAGAGAGAGTCTCATATGATAGAGGAAATATGGAGAAGGTAAACAAGGAGATTCTGGATCTCCTAGGATTCCCATGGGATAGGGCAAGACTTGACGTGAGCCCTCACCCATTTACCGTAAACATGGGAATAAAAGATGTAAGAATAACAACTCGCTACGAAGGCGTAGACTTCAAACGTACAGTATACAGCGTGATACACGAGTTCGGCCATGCCCTATACGAGCTGCAGGTTGATGAGAGACTAGCCATGACCCCCATAGCAGGAGGCGTAAGCCTAGGAGTACACGAGAGCCAGAGTAGGTTCTGGGAAAACATTGTTGGAAGAAGCATGGCGTTCGTAGCCTTAATGAAGCCAATATTAGACAAGTATCTGGACTTCACTAGAGAATACAGTGTCGAAGAGATCTACCGATACGTTAACACGGTCAGGCCAAGCCTTATAAGAGTAGAAGCAGACGAAGTAACCTACAACTTCCACATATACCTACGCTACGAGATCGAGAAGAAGCTCATAACAGAAGAACTAACCGTAGACGAGGTACCAGTTGAATGGAACAACATGATGGAGAAACTACTAGGAGTAAGGCCCAGGAATGACGCAGAGGGAGTACTCCAAGACATACACTGGAGCCATGGAACCATAGGATACTTCCCAACATACACCCTTGGAAACGTTGTAGCAGCACAGATAAAGCGGGCCGTAGAGTCAAAAAGGAGTCTTGAGAACCTCCTATCTCAGGGCTCCGAAGGCATAGCAAGGCTAAAGGAGGAGCTACGAAGACTAATACACGTGTGGGGATCAACATATCCGCCAAAAGAACTCATAAAGATGGCCACAGGAGAAGAACTCAACCCAGAATACTTCAACCAGTACCTGTCATCCAAATACCTCCAGTAACAATCATCTACTAACCAACTGCGTCTATTCCCGATGATTCACTCTATTCTATCCCATAATTTTATTTCCACTCGTATCCACAGAGATTCCTATGGACAACGTAGCATACTCGAGACAAGCTATACACAGGAAGATACACTATGGATCTAAGTTAAATAGCAAGGAGGCGACGACTCAATGCTGCCGCTAAAGAGGATAAGGAACCGGTTTATAGTGCGAGTATATGGCTCGATATTAGGGACAGTTGGATTTATATTATCGCCTGCATCTTGGTGGAACGACCTAGTCGTGAACATACCCCTAGCACTCGCAATGGCCAAGCTCGCCTCATACCTAATTAGGATGGAGTATTTCGACTTATTGTTCGTTGCCTCATACTGGGTCACCAATATAGTAGGCGTTGTACTCATGGCGTACGGATATGGAAAGACCTTCAAGCCTGACTTATCCGGGAGAGAAATACTTGTAAGCTTAATCGCCGCAAGTATCTATACTGTGGCCGCTGTCTTAGTGCTTCATCTTTTAGGAATCTAGTAGGTAATATTCTCTCCTTGGTATGAGCCATCATATGTCTTCTGCGGTTTCTCCACTAGCTTTATGAATACTAGCTGTGCAATCCTCGCACCTATTTCTATTTCGATGCCTTGGGGGTTCTCGACTATAAGGAGGGATTCTCCTCTACCCATATAACCTGGATCCCACACAGCGCATAGGAGAGACGCGCCCATTCTCAGCAAGCTACTTCTAGGATAGCAGAATCCTACCGCGTCCTCAGGTACACTAACTATCTCTGAGAACCTTATCTTGTAGGCTCCCTTCTCCAGGATCCATCTGCCTGCATGCGGCTCTAATTCAATTGTATCGGCCAGTTCTTTAGATTCTACTCCGAGGCGTCCCCGTCCCTTGAACATGAATATTTTCGAGACTCGTAGATCTATGCCTGCAGGCTGGATCTGTTGATCAGTGACAGGTCTTATCCATTTTACCGCATGGAATCCCGGAAAGGCCATGGTTCATATACACCTATTCCATTAGACAGAGCTCCATGATATTTCTGGAGCCCCAAGGGTTTCCTCTCTTGACAAATGGTTATTTTAATTGAATGTATACGTGTAATAATTATATGGGAGATGATAGTAGCGCTTTAGGGCTGATGTAGTGATGACGGTACCCTCGGATTGATCCTCGCCACACTTATAGATATAAAACTCTTGGTTACAGTACTCGAGTAGCCTACAAGGCTTACTCGGAGAAGACAACGATTCCTAGCTTTGTATTTTCTTGATCGGTATCCTAGTTATCTCTCCCTCAACTGGAAGCTCTAGGAAGCGATCGAATGCTAGGAGTCCCTCGAGCCTAAACTCAGGTGATATCACAGCCATACCCGACAAATGAATGCTATCATATATTCTTACCTCGTATTCATCGCTTGCAAGAACGGCAAGATACTCTATTTCAGGTTCCCTATATACGAGGGTTTCAAGATTCACAATGACGTCCTCAACTTTCTGGTCTATTACCTCGTCTACTATTTCTCCCTGGAGTAGGAGATCATTTATCCATACCTCCTCGATTGCTAGTTTACGTGATAAAGAGGAGCTGAGTTTATTCTTGAAGCTTTGGAGGAGCTCTTCTCGAAAGTACTTAGGGTCTATCATAATCTGTATCTTCTTTATCTCTTCGAGTGTACTTGTATATTCTTTGTATTCTTTTTCTGGTTTCATCAAACCAAGATACCTCTTCTTATATTAGAGGGGTTTAAGGTGCACTGCACCGCTTCATATATATGATCACACGAGGTTTTAAACCTAACACATGGACTTAATACATCCATATATAATGTATTTACATGACATTACATCAAGAACTACTAAAGAGGAATCCGTCTATAATATAATTTAATAAATTTCCCTAGCTAGTCATCTTTACAAAATCTATAAACGATATTCCCATTTCTTGCAAAAAACTATATAAGCTCCCACTAAGATCCCACAGTCTGAGAAAGGTGCATGTGTCTTGCCCCGAAACAGCCTGACAGGGGTAGAGGAAATCTGGCAAGCGATCCTCTACCTCTATAGGCAACGATTAAACGTGCCTGAATCTATATACTTTGGAGGACTCGAAGAAGCCCTGCTTGAACTCAGGGACTTAGTCGTTGACTTGGATCAGGCTCCACAACTAATACGGAGACCATACTCAGGGATAGCAACCGAGATAGAACTATTAATCAAACTATCAAGAGCAATAAGATACAGAATGGAAGCCAACAACACTATTAATGTAACAGGCATTGATTACCTGATCAACCGTATAGACGGGCTCATCTCTAGACTACAGAGAATATATGGCTACTACCATTATACCTAGGACAAGTCCATATATAAGAGTAATTAGGGGTGAACGCCTAGTCTTATTATACGGGGTTTAGGGTGGGCTGATTTGACCGTTCAAGAAAAGGAGAAGAACCTTAACGACCTTATTCTCAAATGGGCTCTCAAAATAGCTGACGAGATAAAGGAGCTTGGGAGAGAAGCACCCAAGACAATACGGTCTGGAGATCTATCGGATGCGTTACAGGAGGCCCACCAGGTCCTTATCTTGGCAGAAGAAGATGACCTCGCGGAAGAAGTGAGGAATCTTAGAATCGAGGTAGAGAGTATAAGGGGAGAAATAATTGAGCGGGGACGATACTACTATAAGCTTGTGAAGATGGAGCCGACGAAAAAAAGCATAATAAAGTTAGCAGAAAGGATAAAAGAGAGAATCCAGTCTAAGACAGGCCAATAAGCCGACACGTGTAATGATGGAGTCTGCTCTGTAATCACGGGATTCTAGTAGGTTATTGGTGTTTAGAGCCAGCTCCATCCTTTTCCATCATCTATGATCTGTCCCCTGTGTATTAGTTTACCGGAGCCTTCCTCAGCCCATCCTATAATAGAGAGTGGAGTACCCTCCTTTTTAGCGCGTTGTTTGAGACAGTCGACGAACTCTTCCTCCACTAAGTATACTAGATTGTAATCTTCCCATGAACTAAGCACGGTTTTGATATCAATAGTGAGTCCCTCCCGGCTAAATATTTTGACTACTTTTGGGTCGATAGCTACATGTTCTACGTGTATGTCTAGCCCATTAAGGTAACCTAATGTTGCCAGCGTGTATCCGAGACCGTCACTATTATCCATTCCAGCGATGACTTCACATCTTAACAATATTCTCCATGCACTGACTGGTGGCCTCCTGTAAATCAGCCACCCTGGTATCTGATCATAGTGTATTTCTCCATTTGCTATCATGCTTTCAAGTAATCCATAACCCGAATAGCCAATCTGAACCACTATTACTCTCTTCCTAACATTACTCTTCGTTCTGCGAGGAATAGGAGGCTTATGAGTTCTGCCTATGGATGTGATATCTATCCATCTCTCTAGGCGGGCTAGATTGGTATCTGATTTGAGCACCCTAACACCAATGTCTTGGGAGGCCATTCCTATTCCATGTGAGGCGTCTAGTGCTTCTTCTCTATTCTTTATACCTATACTTGTCATGATTGCAATAGGTTGGCCGCCCACAGCGAGTATGTCTGATATAGACGCCATTACTGCACGGTATGCCCATGCATCTATGTTGATCCAAGCGTACCTGCTGTATATCTCGGAGTATCCGTCTATGTTGAATACTAGATTAGTACCTGGTAGCGGGCAAGCGTCGTAGTCCAGGCAGTATTCCGACCGGGTTATCCTGGCCAATGACTTGTATAGCTCGTATTCGTTTTCGGGATTATTCTTCAATTTACCTATACCTTGTTTAATAGTGTCGGATTCGTGTAAGTTAATTACTCTACACTAGCCTTATAACTGTGTGGATACTGATGGGGTAAGCCATGGATTACGGCCCAGTAATAGACTTTCACCTGCATTTACCCTACAGGTATAAGGATCCTATAGCTGCTGCCGACTACCTTATAAGGAAACTGGACGAGGCCCGGGTGGAGAGAGCCGTTGTTATCGCTATAGAGGGCGGGGTTGAGAGCTTCAAGAAACGCGTTAATCCCGAGTCCGTTAGAAGCGCTGTCCAGGAGATACTCGACTACGTTGCCCATAGCCCTATCCGTAGCATTAGGACGCTTATCTTCGAGCCTGATAAGGGTATAGACGAGCATGTCCAGTTATTGATAGAACATAGGCGTAGGACAGAAGAA
>CAYROE010000069.1:0-7046 GCA_964425855.1 uncultured Desulfurococcales archaeon
TGTTAACACTATTAGTTTCTTTCCGTCTATTACAGAGTCGTGGCTGGGGGACATTACGTGCACCCAGGGTTCTAACATAGTGGAGCCATTGTTCTATGATAATAAGGGCGTTTTCACCATAATAAGGTATTACTCCGAGATACACCTCCAACGCGCATTCATCATCCCTAGACAACCCAACCCGATCCAATACGCCGAGACTATACAGTACCTTTATGATCGAAGCCCAGCTCTGATCCCTAGCAAGTCGTTCTCCAAGCACAATCCTCATAATCGGCTGCAAAGCCCGTTCCCCCAACAATACCATATATGGGCTAGGAAGGATGGAGAGGGGAAGGCATGGTCATAACAAAGTAATACCCTCGACTCATATGTAGCGACTATGGAGAAAACAGTTCAGTGGTGAGGATTAATCTAAGGGTTATAGGATAAATCCTGTCCCCTTCTCCATGGGATCAAGGAATATCTTGAATCCCGAGAACAGAGGATCTCTATCTAGACACTCCCCACTACAGGGGACAGCAAGACTTACCTTGTCTCCCTCGAGGCTTAGCACGTCATCGAAGAACTCTAGGAGGCCGGGTGCTCCTCCTTCTGGCTTGTCTAATCCGAACTTATCCATGATCTTTGAGATCTTCTTATAGAGCTTCCTGATGGTTCCGATACTGTATACGTTTATAGGGGTCTCTTCCTTGTGCTTGCTTAGGAAGAGGAGGCTTGAGAGTATTAGCCCGTAGCTATACTCCGTAGTATAAGTGTATAGGGGGATGAGTGTGAGAGTCCTCTCCCGTGTCTCCCTGTTCCACTCTATGAACGCGATATGGGGCATGGGGCGTTCGGAGGCATAGCCTGGATCTGGGTGCAGGGAGTTTACAATAATTGTGTCATAGGTGAGGCTGTCCTCTTGGAAACCTACAATACCCATAGTAGCGGTAACTAGTGTTAACTCTGGCTTTAATGTCTTGTCGATAAATTCAGGGGCGTAGACTCTCTCTTGCTCCTTGCCCGTGACCTGGGCGTGGACGAGTCCTATGCTTAATGTTTTGTTTTCTCCAAGTGGCGAAATCGTGTTGTTGGTATTGCATATCTCTAAGCCTTCTCTACCGCGTCTAACCATTAGCTTCTGCATCGAGAGATAAAAAATACTGTTCTTATCCAAGGACTCGTAACTGGGATAACTACATTCTTTGACACGTAAGACCTCGGTATAATAGTTGAGGTCTCTGTGATAGTATCTAGGCCCATACTCGATGCTGTAGAGACCGTCAACAAGACCTCTCAGAGACAAGGACGATAGGATCAATCCATCGCTATAGACATGGAATAGTCTCGAGAGGAATCCTTCCTCGGACAAGTCCAAAACAGTATTCAATCCTCCAGGGAAGTACCTGAAGGGCCGGCCACACGCCATGTGTCTTCTAAGCTGTTCGAGCTCTCCACGTCTAAAATAGGGACACGGAGTCGTGTGCCTTCTCAGGCTCCTATCCTGACCCACCATCTCTACTACACCCATTCCATCTTCGCGCAATATACTCTTGGGCGCGAGGACGATACGATCCCCACGAGCTACTCATGTGGGGGATCTACGGCGTCTACCCAAGTATAGTTATCGAGCACCATAGTAGCCTATCGGATATATCCTTAGACCGAGGGCTCCAGGCACCACATGGTACCTGCCAGGAGCCCTCCGGATCCAGATCACTACGCATTATACATATTCAATGTAATAGCAGATCATAATTAAAAAATAATCATCAAGAGCATAACCTAACGGTGTACAGTAGGAATGGCAACAAGAGTAATGATAGAGGCACCCTCCCATGTACATGTAGGAAACCCGGATCTAAACGGATCATATGGAAGGCTGTACGGTACACTAGGATTCGCATTGAAGGAGCCCAGACTGGTACTAGAAGGTCTGACTGGAGAGGACGGGTGCGATTGCAGGAGAAGGGACGCTGTAGCACTCTATGAAAAGCTCTCAGACGATTATGGATGTAGTATCGGTATAAGAGTCCACAAAGAGATCCCGGCCCACGTAGGTCTAGGATCAACTACAGCCCTTTACTTGGCTATCGCCCAGGCATACGACATTATCTGCAGTGGGGCTAAATCAAACGTACTGGACCTCGCCAGGCTGACTGGAAGAGGAACGGTATCTGCGCTGGGAGTCTACTCCTATATGCATGGAGGCATGATATACGATGGAGGCTACAGGATAAACAAAAGGGATATACCTCCACTCGTATACAGAGCCCATGTCCCGGAAAGATACAAGTTTATAGTAGCTGTTCCTTCAAGACACATCGACAAGATAAGAAAACTAAAACAGCAAGAAGACGAGATCCTAGAATCCCTCCCTCGAATGAAGCCAGAGTTCGCAGATAAGGCTAGCAGGATCATACTAGTGGGTATCTTACCCTACGTAGCTGAGGGTGATTGGGAAACTGCAGGAAAACATATAACTTTGTTTAATAGCCTCCTCGGCGAGTACTGGTCCGGGCACCAGGAAGGAGTATACTGTTGTAGTGATGTCGATAGATTAATAAGATTCCTGCTAGGCACAGGAGCCCTCCTCGCGGGTCAGAGCAGCTGGGGCCCTGCAACCTACGCTATGTTCGACACTCACAAGGTAGACCTAGCGAGAATACTAGAGGAAACTAGAAAGCTACTAGACAATATGGGTGGAGGACATCTCTGGGTTACCCCGGTAGATAACAGAGGAGCCAGAATACGCGTATGGAGCTAGCCTCTCTTAGGGGTGAATACCCGGTATGAAGATTGCAGGAATTGATCCGGGCACAAGAACCATGGATCTCGTAGTAATGGACGATGAGAAGGACCATATTTTATACGGAGAGGCGATCGATAGGGACATGATAACGAGGGATCCATCAATCCCCATCAAAAGGCTAAGGGATCTACGCCGAGAATACAATATTCAATCGATCACTGCGCCGAGTGGTTATGGAATCCCCCTAAAACCAGTACAAGAAGCATCAATAGAAGAAATATTGGAGGCAACATTCATACACCGCGAAGACTGTATCCGACGCCTAAAAATAGTTGGTCTCCGCCGTCTAATGATGCTTTTCAAAGACTCTGATCTACCAGCATGGTTCTCGCCTGGTGTCATTCATCTCCCGACAGTTCCGAGATACAGGAAGATCAATAGAATAGATCTGGGTACGGCCGACAAGGTTTACACAGTAGTAGCTGCAATGGTAGACGCTCGCCGAAGATACAATCTTAGACCAGGCGATTTAAGCATACTAGTAGTTGAATCGGGACAGGCGTACAATGCCGCTATACTCGTCGAAAACGGGGAGATAATTGATGGCATAGGAGGAACAATGGCGTGGTGGGGGCTTATGGGAGGAGGCTTCATGGACTCGGAGACATGCTATGCACTATCATATGTCGTCCCGGTGTTCAGCAAGATACTCCTGTTTCAGGGAGGAGTCTCAACATCCTACGGCTACACTACATATGATGAGATAGAAAAGGAACTCGAGAAAAACAATAACAAGGCCCTACAAGCACTAAACATGATAACAGAGTCACTAACTAAAACCATAGCATCGCTCACAGCAGTATCTGCTACGAAACTCCGATTATACCTAAGTGGAAGACTCTACAGATACGACAAGATAAGACAAGCAGTCTACAATGCGATAGCAAAAAATGACTCTCTCAGAACAAAGATAAAAGAAATAATATTCCTGGAGTCCAAGAGTTCAAAGATAAAGACAGCGGCGGTAGGAGCCGCCTATATTGCAAGCGGAGTAGCCGGAGGAAAATACTCCTGGATTATAGATATACTGAAACTGGACAAGTCTCAGGGAAGTATATTCAACTACATAATGCCCAGGGAGTATGCGTTAAAAATAAAGAAAGCGTTCACCAAGCCCTCCATAGACTGCTAAACATAGACAATATCCAGCGTAGAAATCTCTCGCAGCCAGAACAATCCTATTTCATCTCCCAGCGAGTACTTCCCAATTCGGCGGAGACGAATAATGCGGGGAGAGACATCAACCACTCTATAATTGTCAAGTCCTAGAAGCGGTAACGCCTCCTCTATCTCCCCGATAGTAGGAGGAACAACATCTCCACATGGGCCCAGCCTACATTTCGAGCAGCCCATCCTGTGGGAATAGACATTCGCGGAGCATGCGGAAGGTAAAACTATGAATCCTATCCGAGACACAATTTCAACAAGTCTTTTCTTAATTCCAGAACCAGAGATGTATCGTTGCCTTTTCTCATCTAGACTTTTAGGCAACAGATTCCTCGGTAACTCTACGCCTATAGATGAAAGCCGTTTCACAATACCTGAAGTGACCCTTAGGGTTCCTAGTACGATTGTTTTCACTTTAGCCCTCTTAGCCGCTTCAAGTATTTCGTCAATCTCCTTGTCTGTTATCCCCGGTATGATGGGTCTTATGAAGAGTGTAGGTGTAACCGTTGTTCCTGCTAGGATACGGGCCGATTCGATTCTCTCCAAGGGATCAGGAGCCCGGGGCTCAAGCCTTCTAGCATTTTTACCTATTCCCGTTACGCTAATTAATACGCTCAAATACGGATCTGTCCTGGACAGTTCACGTGCCAGCTCCTTTGTTATTATGGATTTTGTCGAGACTTGGCTAGGTAAGGCCAGGTAGTTATAGACGGTTCTAATGTATTCTATTGCCTTATCTCTTGTCTCTTCAAGGAAAGGCTCAGTCACACTTCCATACGCGGCAAAAGTATACCCCGGGACAACATACGGGTTAAGCGCAATTGCATAAGCGATCTGCAAAGCACTGAGCGGATAAGGCTTCGGCCTACCTGGGAACCCCATATCCCAAATATAACAGTACACGCATCCATAACTGCACCCTACGCCTGTATGGATGGTGATCCCACAATGCCTAGGCTTTCTCCTCGCGTGATGATCTCGTCTTGCCTCTCTTCTCTCCCTAGGATCGAGCAAAGACTCTAGCCTAGCCAATGCTCTTTCTTTCTGCCTCATAGCATGCTCTATCCGCAGAGGGAGGCGACCCGTCATTCCCCTATGCCTCCTCATGTTGTTTCCTGGTCTGCTGTCTCCAAACCATCTCCGCGTGTTCAAGGTCGCCTAGTGGCCCGGCAATTCTCCTTGCTAGACTCGCAATTACTTCCTCAGGCCCATATACGATGAGCTCGTCTCCTGGAAGGATCCTTGTCTCGGGACCGGGGGCACCCACGTATACTAGTTTGCCATCTTTTCTCCTATAGATTCCGAGGACTACAACGCCCTCGTCTCTAAGCCTAGTCTCTCTCAGTGTTTTTCCGGCCAGCCAGCTTTCCTCTGATACCTTGAAGGATGAAACCATATAGCCATGCGCGATCCCTAGCAGGGCTTCATAATCGACGAGACGTATAGACGTGAACCTATCCAGCATATAGTCGATGATCCCGCCCATTATCCTATCTATAGTCTTGCTAGAGGAGAATATGTAGAGTAGGATGAGGCCTAATACTAGGATCGATAACCTGTACAGTGCCTCTCCCCTAGGTTGGCCTATGAATGTGAGGACGAGCGTAGCTACCGCGCTTGTTAGACCAGCACTACCAAATAGTATTAGTAGCCTGATTATACGTCGCCTCACAGGATGCGAGACGACATATTCGCTCTCGCTCGTAGTGAACCCGGTTCCAGAGAAAGCACTCTGAGCCTGGAAACTCGCGACCTCTCTCGAGAGACCCGTTCTAACAAGAGCAGCCGTAGCAACTTTATTGACAATTATGCTGAACAGTATTATTAGGAGAAGTGTTATTAGTGCCTCCACACCTACGCCCCTCTACGTACAGTACTCAGCCAGCTACATATACCCCGGCGATACCATAGAGTGTTAAGGCCCATTTCTATGTGGTGGATTGTATAGGGTTAATCTTGTTTGTGAAGCTCGTAGACCAGCTATGTAAATGTTAAGACATCATGTATTGACATTTCTATCCAGATATATGTGGTACTCGTTATAATAATAGGGCATCATTTATTGTTAATGATTCAAAATGATCATTACTTTTATAATATACATGGTATAGTATTATTAATCAGGTGGCAATTTGAAAGAGATATTCTATTATGTGTTAACAGAAGAACAAGTAGACAGTCTCGTAGATCCATTAGAGTTAGTTGAAACAATAAGACAAGTTCTTCTACAGGATACAGAGGCCCCGCTCAGATCTAGTACAGAGAAACATGGATCCTGGTATGCAGCGATGGTTGCTGGCGGCCTCGGCTATTTCAGCACCAAGCTAGTCGGAGTATATCCGGAGAATCCTCGAAGGGGACTTCCGCTGGTTAGGGCGGTGCTAACGTTGTTTGACGCGATAACCGGGGATCCTCTACTTCTAGCCGAAGCAGGTGCCGCTACTGGCTGGAGAACGGCTACTGCGACTCTACTTGCTCTGGACTTAATGGGTGTAAGTGATCTTGACACTTTGGGAATTATCGGAGCCGGGTTCCAGGCAAGGTATCACGTAAGGGCTATTACCAGGCTCTATAAGCCTAGGAAGATTCTCGTCTACGACCAAGTCAAGAAAAAGGTCTCCGATTTCCTCGTGGAGTTCCCTATGGCCAATGAGTCGAGTATAGAGGAGCTTCTTTCGGCGGCCGACGTTATAGTTAGTGCTACTACGAGTACCGTGCCTGTCATAAGGGGAGAAATAGTGAAGAGTGGAGCGGTCGTGGCTAGTATAGGTGCTCCTAGGCCTGTTAGGGAGCTTGACGACGATGTAAAGAGGAGGGCTAGGTGTCTTCTGGCAGACACCGTTGAAGGCGTGATGGCCGAGACGGATGACGCCGTAGGCTTCGAAAAAATTGTTGATCTTCAAATGGTTTTGAGGGGCGAGGATAATTGTGAGTGGGGAGATATAAGGGTCTACAAGAGTGTGGGGACGGCTCTATTCGATCATGCCATAGCAATATACCTGTACGAGAAGCTAGATAAATCCCTGTATATCTAGGTCACAGAGATGTGTTATAGCCAGGGAAAAAGTAAGAGATATTGTATTAT
>CAYROE010000070.1:0-6931 GCA_964425855.1 uncultured Desulfurococcales archaeon
TATTATAAGTAATATCGTCTCAGATCGATATGGAGTCGCTACATATAAGTATACTATCCCCTTAGAGTATCTAGACCTGAACTATTGTAATGAAACAAGCAGACCACTAATATTCGGATACGATGTAATAGTCTGGAAGTATCCTTCAACAGCACCATGCTCCCTGCCAAACCAAACACAGATAACGACCACGCCCATACCTTGCTCAAACAATGACTCATAAACACACTAATAGAATTAGAAAATGAAAATATCAGAATCGATCAAGAGAACCGATTTTCTTATTCATTAATAGTTCAGCATAACTCTCTTTGACAACCTTACCCTCAATACCTAACTCCTCAACAATACTATCCAACAAATCCTCGGAGTCTCCAAGAAGCTCTAATTCAACAAAACAACCCAAATCCTTTACAACATCAAGCGTCACTAAAACATCATTATATTTATAATAATCTCTCTTCTTCACGACAACAACACCAACCTTGAAGCCTAACCTATTCAAAAGCTCAATTATATCACCACTACTTATCTTGACAACAATCTCATACCTTGTCTTTAAATCCCTCTTTAAACGAGGCCCCTTATAAGTCAACGACTCGATTTTACCATCTACAAATCTAGCTCTAAGAGCCTCATCGGATTCCAAGAAGTCACGACATGGATGAACAAAGTAATAATCGGTTTCCTCCCGTGAAACCTGGAAAACTCCCCCCTTTCCGACTATTCTTTTTCTTAACTCATCCAGTACATCGCAACCAACTCTTATCTTCAGTTCTACTTCGTACGCCACAGCTGTATCCCTATTATCTATAGTTCTATTCCTCGGATAATCAATATTGTAGCTAGCTACTCTAGACAATCCCGGATAGAGCAAGTACATTATAGAGCCATAGCAACGTATCAAATAGTTTAAGCTAATTTATCATTCAGTTAATTGATAATGTTAAAATTATACGGGAAAAGTCTTTCTATAATTTATATTGTGATCACAAACTGTGTTCAGGAAAAAAGGTATAGGATTCTTTCACTATCCTAGGCTTAGTTTTTTAAGTTCCCTTGCCAGCCTCTCATATCTTCTTATGTCTTCTTGTGTTAGGCTTGGTTGTATCTTCTTTAGTGCTTGCTCGAAGTGCTTCATGTGTACAGGGCCCACTTCTAGCTTTTCTCTTAGCTTGATCATTACTGCTTCTCTTACTACTGCTTCTATGTCTGCGCCTGTATATCCTTCGGTCATTTCTGCTAGTTTGTCTAGGTCTACGTCGTCTGCTAATGGCACTTTCCTCGTGTGTATCTTGAAGATCTCTTTTCTTGCTTCCTTGTCCGGCGGCGGCACGTATATTAGTCTGTCGAACCTGCCTGGCCTTAGTAGTGCTGGATCTATTATGTCTGGTCTGTTGGTGGCGGCGATTACTACGACGTTCTGTAGTGGCTGTATTCCATCCATCTCTGTCAGTAGCTGGTTTACGATCCTGTCTGTTACTCCGCTCGTGTCGTGTCTTAGTCCTCTTGCCGGAGCTATTGCGTCTATTTCGTCGAAGAAGACTATTGTGGGCGCTACTTGTCTTGCTCGTTCGAAAATCTTCCGTATTGCTTTTTCGCTTTCTCCTACCCATTTGCTTAGTATTTCTGGTCCCCTGACAGCGATAAAGTTAGCACCACTCTCAGTAGCAGCAGCCTTAGCCAACAAAGTCTTACCAGTACCAGGAGGACCGAATAAGAGTATACCTCTGGGGGGCTTTACTCCGAGTCGTGCGAATACGTGTGGATGCTTGAGGGGCCACTCTACGGCTTCTCTTATTTCTTGTTTTATCTGGTTTAGTCCTCCTACATCGCTCCATCTTACTTCTGGTATTTCGACCTGGATCTCTCTTAGACCGCTGGGTGTTATTTCTTTGTATGCTTGGAGGAAGTCCTCCATCTTTACTACCATCTTCTCAAGGATTTCTACAGGTATCTTCTCTTGTTCTATGTCTATTAGGGGCAGGTATCTTCTAAGCGCATGCATGGCTGCTTCTTTGACAAGCGCTGCTAGGTCCGCGCCAGTATATCCTTTTGTCATCTCAGCGATTTTCTCGAGGTCGACATCGTCTGCTAGAGGCATGTGTCTTGTGTGGATTTGCAGTATCTCTAGTCTACCCTGTTTGTCGGGTAATGTTACTTCGATTTCTCTATCAAATCTGCCTGGCCGTCTTAGTGCTGGGTCTATAGCATTGGGCCTGTTAGTAGCAGCTATGACTATTACTTGTCCTCTAGACTCTAGGCCGTCTAGAAGAGCCAGCAGTTGTGCTACTACCCTCCTTTCTACTTCGCCTACTACTTCGTCCCTCTTTGGGGCTATTGCGTCTATCTCGTCGATGAATATTATGCTTGGAGCATTCTGTTCAGCTTCTTTGAATATTTCTCTTAGCCTCTGCTCGCTCTCGCCATAGAACTTGCTCATTATCTCAGGACCATTTATTGCTATGAAGTTGGCATCGCTCTCGTTTGCTACCGCTTTTGCAAGCAAGGTCTTACCGGTTCCCGGTGGGCCATAGAGTAGAACTCCTTTCGGAGGCTCGATTCCTAGCCTAGCGAATAGTTCTGGGTGTCTAAGCGGGAGCTCTATGAGTTCTCTGACTTTTACTATTACGTCTCTTAGCCCGCCAATGTCTTCATATGTTACCTTTGGGACATTGATCATAGCGACTGGCTTCTCGAGGATCTCTATTATTGTATTTTCCGTTATTATTACTGGGCCTCTTGGCTTTGTTAGAACTGCTGTTAGATGAATTTCCTGGCTAAGAACAGGTACTATTAGGATGTCTCCTTCAACAAGTGGTGTTCCTCTGAGCTTTTTCTTAACGTAGTTTTTGAATCCTTCGTCAACGGATATTGTGTGGCTTGTGGGGGCTAACCTAACTTTTTGTGCCGGCTTGACCTTGGCTTTCCTAACTATTACCTTGTCGCCTAAGTTTACATTAGCGTTCTTTCTAAGTATACCATCCATTCTTATAATGCCTCTCCCATGATCCTCTGGGAGAGCAGGCCAAGCTATAGCGACTGTTTTCCTCTTCCCCTCGATCTCTACTATATCGCCAGGCTCTATTCCTAGCTTTTTCATCACCGTCAGGTCGATCCTTACCCTTCTCTTGCCATGGTCTCGTTGTCTTGCCTTTTCTACTCTCAGTATAACTTCGTTCTCGGTTGGTTCCTTGCTGTGTATCATTGTTAGCTACCACCTCCGTCTTTCTCTTGGTTCACCAAACTCTCTTCTCTCATTTAGGCCTCTTATAGATATGTCATGTACTACCATAATTATAGTTAGAGTATAATCTATTTGGATAGTTTGAAATGCAGGAAAAAAGCATTAATTGACGCTATAAGTTTAGTATTGCTATGCTTCGTATAACGTCTGCAGTATCCTCACACTTGTCTGTGGCTGTTTCAAGACTCTCCAGGGCATTATACAATGCTATACATGATCCTGTTTCTCCTTCATTGTTACACCATTCGAGTATTTTTTCTTCTACTTCACTTCTAATGTCGTCGGCTTGTTCCTCTAGTCTCTCTATTTCTCTTGCTAGCTCTACTGCGTGCCTGGGGTTTTTCCTCACGGCTTCGATTCCTTCCTTTATTTTTTCGACTGCTCTAACAGCTAACTCTGCTATCTGCTCCATCCCAGACAGGATTTGTTTTGAGGGCTTCTTACTGCTGGTCTTCGAGAATAGAAGTAGTCTCCTTGAAGCAGCCTTTAAATGTGCAGCTATATCGTCTGCCACAAGGACTAGTCGTAATAGCTCCTCTCTGTCAATTGGATGGAAGACTCCTTCAGAGAGATCTTTGAGAATTCCTTCCTTGACTTCATCAGCCTTATTTTCTGCTTTCGATACTTTTTCGTAATGCACTACTAGCTCTTCGGTGCTTTTTTCCATAAATGCCTTTACTAATTCAAGAGAGTATTTAGCCACATCATGTATATGATCTATGTGGCTTAACTCTAGACGGAGTATTTCTTCCTCTCTCCTACGTCCTATCCATGCCCAAGTACCAGCCATTTAGTTCACCCCTAGGGGGCTTCTACTTCTCTGATAAAAATTAGATAAAATGATTAGATAAAATGAAGTAAAGTGTATATTAGTGAAGCTAGGCCAGCGGCTACGGGTACAGTTGCGATCCATCCCGCCAAGATTATCAACACGGTCCATTTATCTATACCCTTTAACCCCTTGCTTTTGGCTATACCGACTCCTATAACTGATGACACACTGGCATGAGTAGTAGATACCGGCATCGCAAGCCTCGTGAAGAGATATACTACTAACGCATTGCTTAGCTCCGCGGCTGCCCCGCTTACATAATCGAGCTTAGTTATCTTAAATCCTACAGTCATTATTACCCTGTAACCCCATATAAGCGCTCCTAACGCTATTCCCAGTCCTCCCCATAATGCTAGCAATCTCATAGTATTATCGTCTGGCATACCTGTTATACTGGAGACGGCTGTAACGTATACACCGGTTGCGTTTCCAACATCGTTGGCTCCGAATGCATATGCGCTAAACGCTAAATTGAATATCAGTAGGTAGCGGAAGAACTTGTCTGCGTTTCTGTTGATAAGAAATCTTGTCTCTACGAGCTTTAGAACATAATATAGGAGTATTGCTAGGATTATTGCTCCTATCGGACTAGTGATCCAGCTCAGTACGACTTTAACTACCACTCCCCAGTCAATAGACTCATTTACTCCCTCCAAGTATTGTCGAGTGAGGCCAACTCCTAGTACAGCACCAACAGCCGAGTGCGTTGTTGAAACTGGAAGGCCTTTTCTTGTAGCGATCGTCACCCATATACCTGCTGCAAGTCCTGCAGAGAGAGCCATTACTGGATCAAGGTCTTTTACAACGCCTTTGCCAATAGTCTTGATTACTCTATATCCTTCGAGAAGAGCTCCCAGAATAGCGAACACGACGAATAGAAGTATTGCCCTACGAAGGCTAAGTGCTCCAGCACCGACTGCCGTATCCGTAGGATTCGCAGCGTCGTTCGCGCCAAGATTCCATGCCATGT
The DNA here is from genome assembly GCA_964425855.1 of uncultured Desulfurococcales archaeon. Lineage (GTDB taxonomy): Archaea > Thermoproteota > Thermoprotei_A > Sulfolobales > Acidilobaceae > S143-63. Next base: position 5,050 of record CAYROE010000070.1, read on the forward strand.
AGAAAGCTACTGCAAGGCCCAGCAATACTGTTAGCTCGTAGCTACCTGGGTCCAGTATCCCCATTTATTAGCCCATGTAAGGGATACGCTTTTCTCTGGATTATAAACTATAATCGATACTGATGGTCTATATTGCATAATGATAATAGATCATTCTGTCATTGTAAAATCAACATTTTTAAAGTCAGGAAAATTAAATTGTTCGGGTAAGGATAATAAAGCTAGGGAGGGAAACCTGTTTAGCTTAGTCTATGGACTGTCTCGATTTCTACTTCTTCTACGCCTTCTACTTGTTTCAGGAATTCCTCGAGCTTCTCTGTTCCGCCTTCTGTTTCTTCAGGTATTGCTATTATTATTTTTAGTGCCTTGAGTCCGAAGGCAATTGGCTCTTCTCCGCTCCCCATTATCTGATAATCTTCTGGGAGCGCTTTTTTGATTCTTTCAAGTAGTTCTTGGGGCTGTATACTTACATCGTTTGGAAGTACTCTCATTATTACAGCGACTCTTGCCATTCCCTATTCACCTCGTCATGGTCCAATGAAGCCACAGTTCGGACATTTATATTGTGTGCCTTGAGCCCGACACTTACTGCATCTCCAGATTACTGCTTGTCCACAGTTCGGACAGAGGAATGCTACTGCTTTTTCTCCTGGAGCTATTATCCTACCACAGCTTGTACATATTGGTGGATTCACGTTGTCATAAACGTCCATTTTCCTTATTTCTATTGTTGACATCTTCTCCTCTCCCCTGCAAACCCTATGAGACTACGGACTATTTATTTACTATCCTCCACGATGCCGACTACGCCCTGCTAATTATTATTATCACTGGATTGATTTATTTAACAGGTGCTGAACAAAGTGGATCTAATAAATCTGCTCAAAGAATCATTAAACGAAGACTCCATAATATCAATTAAAGATACCCTTTCCTCCAACATAGTTGAGATAAAAAACAAGCTTGATGCTCTAGACACTACTAGGGAGAAAATAATCAAACTTACACGAGAAATAATAAGACGCTCAGGATGGGCTATCGTTGAAGCACTAAAAGGAGACCTCGCCAAAGCAATAGAGCACTTACAAGTGTGCGAAGATAAAACAAGAGATCTCCTCGCCCTCGCCGAACCGTATCCAGAACTCCTCCATACCGGCCTAGTCAATAATGCTCTCAGCGAATACGTTGAAGCAAAGCTTTTCATCGAGATAATAATGAATGGTAAGCTCCCGGGATACAAAGAACTAAGCATACCACCTGTACCATATTTACAGGGACTTGGTGATCTCACAGGAGAGCTGAAACGCCTTGGCCTAGAACTAATACGAAATAACGAATATGAATTAGCGGAAAGGCTACTCTTAATAATTGAAGCAATCTATCTTGAACTAAGATCGTTAGATTATCCAGAAGCCTTGCTACCTGGAGTCAGACATAAAACTGATGTAGCGAGGAGAATCGTAGACGACTTTAAGACGCTCCTAGTCGATCTAATGAATAGAAACAAGCTTACACGTATATTGGAAAGGAATCTCGAATATGTATCAAAACACGATTAGACCAAATACATAATTTATTCTGAGAACTGTACATAGCTTACAAGGGTGTGAAACTAAATGTCATCGCCAGGAACAGTGTTGAAGCCACGTCATAGATTACCCATGGTAGGAGAACTCGTAGTAGGAACAGTCGAAGAAGTATACGATTTCGGCGCCTATCTCAGCCTAGACGAATATGGGGGAATGAGAGCGTTCCTTCCCTGGAGCGAAGTAGCAAGTAGAATGGTTAGAAACATAGCTACAGTTGTTAAACCAGGACAGAAGATAGTAGTAAAAGTAATACGAGTATACAAGAAGAGAGGACAAGTAGACGTGAGCCTGAA
>CAYROE010000071.1:0-5849 GCA_964425855.1 uncultured Desulfurococcales archaeon
GGATCCCCGGGGAGACATAGTGTCTAGCGTTCTTCCAGGGGTACCCACGCGAACCTCTGACAAGTATATTGCCCAGGCAGAGTGGAGGGTTAACCCCGAGCTAAGGCTCCGGGCGGCTAGGTGGTTTGTGAAGAGCAAGATACAGGGCAGGGCCTGGCTGTTGAAGAGACTTAGCCGCGTGTATGATGAGAGGCTCCGGGACACGGCGTGGAGCCTTGAGGGATACTACGCACGCATAAGTGGTGCTGTGAGCATTGACGAGCTCCGCTTGCTTGAGGCCGAGGCTGGCCGACTATACTGGGGATGTGTGGCTGAGTGTACTCCTATTGGCTGGAAGGGTTTCAGGGCTAGGCAGCCCCGTGGCGGGGACGAGTGGAATACGGCCCTGGACTACGTGTATAGCCTGCTTAGAGGGATATGTCATAGGAGCCTGTGGCTCGCCGGGCTCTACCCGTATATGGGGTTCATGCATGTAGAGAAGAGTGGGAGGCCTAGCCTGACCCTTGACTTTATGGAGGCCTATAGGTGGCTCGCCGAGTGGACGGTATTCAAGTACGCTGCAAGGAGGGACGTTGGCCTAGAGGAGGATGGCAGGCTAGACAGGGAGACCCGTAGAAGGCTTGCAGAGGCATGGTTCAAGGTGGAGGACTCCAAGTATCCTGGGACACGATACACTGTTCACGGCGTTATTGTAAGGGATGCCTGGAGGCTTGGAGCAGCCCTAGTAGAGGATGGAGACTGGATAGCCACGCCCCCCAGCGGGTGGTGACCCGGGATGGCCGTGCTACTCGTAGCCTACGACATAAGCGACGACACTAACAGGCTACGCCTAGCCAATGACCTCCTGCGGATGGGGTTTTCCCGTATCCAGAGGAGCGTATACGTGTACCGGGGAGCATACAAGGGGCTGCGGAGCAGGGTTGCAGAGGCCGCGGCTAGGAGAATCGATCCAAGCAGCGATACAGTCCTCATAATCACTATTCCGGAGAGGAGCCTCGAAGACGCGCTTATAATAGGCCTATCATATAAGAGGGATGGAGTTGTCACATTATGACGAGAATCACTGTTAAACTAGTCTCAAACCATTACTGGTGCCCGGCCCTGGCGTGGCTGAAGGTTCATGGGCCAGGAGTCGCGTGGAGGCCTCCTCACTTTACACCTGAGCACGCGGAGCTAGTGGGATACGGGGATATAATAAGCCAGGTTCTGGATGAAGCGTTGAGAAGGATCACTAGGGGATGCAGTGTTTTAAGAATGACACGGGAGAAGTGGCTATATAGTAGTGCCTTGAAGCTCTCGGGAAGCGTGGATCTCCTCGTGGAGTGTACTGATAAGACTATAGTGGTGGAGGCAAAACTGCGCCGTCCCCGGAGAGACGACCCCGCGTACATACAGGTAGGGCTCTACATGATCCTCGCAGAACACAACGGGTATAGGAATGTCGAGGGATACGTAGCTTATCCAGACGGACTCATAGTAGTCGAAGAAGCCTGGAAGACCCATGCATTGAAGGAGCTCAGATACACTGTGAAGACGATAGGAATGAATCATCCTCCCCCGCCCAGGAGGCCGAGTTCTGCCTGTAGAACATGTATCTTTAGACGTGTATGCCCCTACCCGTGACCCGGAGAAATACGGGGAGACGGATAAGTGTTATTTAAAGGGGATACACGAATATAATAGATTAGTGTGAAGAACCATGGATTTTAAGATAAATCACTTTGTAACCGTGGGGACCAGCCTCCCAAGAAACTTCATCACAGTACTCGGCAAGTGCTACGACTATCCCGAGGAATGCCCCTTAACCATAGACAGGGACGATATAAGATCACACATGGATACCCTCGATAGATGTCTCCGAATCCCCCCAGGTAGCCCCTCCGAGATAGAGTGCATAAGCCTCCTCTCCGGATGGAGCCGGCTCCACGACCATCTATTGGAGGCCCTATCCTGGGATCCCAAGAGAATGAGCGCAGAGCTAAACGCGATGAGCCCATGGATAGAGTACGCTGAGAGAAGAGACCCAGCATACGTATCAACAATACACCTCTATATTACTGAGAGCGGCTCAGGAATCCTCTCCGGAAGAATACTAGTCGAATATCTCAAGAAACGTCTTCCAAACGCAAAGATAGAGTCCAGGATCATAACTGGGATGAGAGAAAACATATGGCTTGCCCTAAGAAACCTCGCCCTCAAACTAGGAAAAGACCTATCCAGCGTCCTAAAACACGATAACAGTACAGAGAACATCATCTTACTCAACCTAACAGGCGGCCTTAAACCAGAGGGAGCAGTCGCACTACTCGAGGTAGCACGTAGAACCATGAATAACGCTATAGCATACTATATACACGAAGTCCACCGGAGACCCACACCTATACCCATAATTACATCGAGCAGACAGATACTCCAGGCAAAGAAACTCATCACCCCACGAATATATAATGCCGGAGAATACGTAGAGATACCCCTAGCCGAGCTCGACGACGATACAAGATGGCTCCATTACTTCGCAGTCGCAGTCGAGCCCCTAGGACTCGCAAAGAAGACAAAAGAAAAAATACTCCTAGCCACTGATATTGCCCGGATGATAACACAGCTCGAGGAATAACCCTCTATTTGGGAAACCATGCAAAAACCATGAATATAAGGTGGGGAGAATAATAGTCAGAGGCCAGAAGGGGAGGCCCCACGTAGGAGGGATAGGAAAATAAAAGGCATAATACTGGGGAGAATAAAGGTAAGAATCAACATAGACAAGCCCCTCAAGATACAAGGAGCATCCTACAAAGTACTAAAGACAATGATAATGGAGAACTGCCCCAGCGTTAAGAGAACCCTCCCACCCACCGCAGGCCTAATATCAATATCGCCGCTAACCGATAGACGTGGAAAATACCTCTTTCCATACGTTAAAGGCTGGATCGTGGAAAAACAAGCACCGCCCACATACGAGGTACATGGAGAATACACAGCCACGTTGAGCTGGGTAGGAGACCTGGCGAAAAAGAAAGTATTCCAGCTATTAGAATGCATGAAGAAAAGCCGCATCGCAACAGTGGACATAGAAGAAATACTTGTAGAGAAGGCATCCAGCGCCCCCATCGGGCAGGTATACATTAGGCTAAAGACACCGGCGCAATACGCATATAGGCCTTTCTGGGGCAAGAGCGTTTTCCTGGCAATACCAACAGTATCACGGATACTAAAGCCAGCTCTAAAATACGTATTCACCTCGCCCTCAGAGTACACTGAGATATCCAAAGACATCGACTATTATACTGGAATCATAGAGGGGAACTGGAAGCCTGTTACAGTATTATTCGACAAGAAGAAATCAAATGCCTGGAGCATAACTGGCTGGGCACGTATAGCTGTATCACACAAGACCCCTACCAGGATAATGGAAATCCTCGGACTAGCGTCGAGAATACTCCAATACTCTGGAACCGGCAAGAGTAGGCTGAACGGCTTTGGACAAGTAGACGTTGCCGTAGAAGCCTAGAAAAACAGTATATGCGGCGGAGAACACATAATAATTATTACAATCTATGCCGGATGTCTACAGTTATTTCCGGCCTTATCCTTCTAATACTTCTCTTCGGAATCCATTCCAGCCCTGTCTCGTAATGTACCTCGTAATAATACTCGTATAATAGCCTAGCAATGTATCCTACTAGTAGATTGCCGGGATCATATTTCTCTGATCCCCAACTATACCCGTTATATTCAATTAGCAGTACCCCTACCACACGATAAAATGGGATACTAGGCCTTTGTAGTTGATATACTATCGAGTAAACGTATTCTAGGCTTCGTATTAGTGTGGCTAGGTCGTATTCTGGCCCCGGTCTTGTCTTAGTGCCTGGTTCTCCTCCAGGATCTAGAAAGTATAGGCATTTTCCATTGTCTATTATCTGGTATAGGTGTAAGTCTCCGTGTCCCATGTAGCTGGGGACTGTGTCGGTTAGGTTTCCTTGGAGGAGCGTGTTGCATATTTTTGTAATTTTTTCGCGAATTTCTCCATATGCGTGTTCGAGGGCTAGAGTGCATCGTTCCTCTAGGACCTCTCTCCACGTGTTTGGCCTAGGTAGATAAGGGCAGTGTTTGAGATCTTTATGCAGTAATGCTAAGTATCGGGCTGTCTTGGCTACGAGTTCTATTAACCCGTTGCGGTCTTCTAGGTGGAGTCTCTCGTAGACTAGGTCCCCTAGTAGCCTACCGTGGAGTTTCTCGAGTAGAAACACGTCTTCGTCCATTAGTAGTGGGTAGGGCTTGGGGACCAGCCTAGTGCAGGAAAAATATGCTTCGTACCGGTCATATGCGTTGTCCTTTGAGTATACGAGGAGGAACTCTTGCTTGCCTTTTTCTATTGATAGTATCTTTTTCGTTGGCGAGACATGTAGCGGCCATAGATCCACGGATGCTCGTCCATGGAGTAGGGTGTAGATCTTTAGCTGTGTCTCGGGCTCCATCCTTGTCCTACCAGTTTTCTCCTCCTCTTCTCTTTGAGTCCGGGGATATATGTTACCTCATATTTCTCCGGCATGCTTAGTGCTCGGAAAGAGAGTATTATCGAGGCCGTTACTATGAGGAGGCTGAGTAGTCCTGCCTCGCTTGTATGGTCTAGCTTCACATAGTATACGGGATCTATGAAGGTAGGGGTCCCGTTATAGTGCTTGTAGTATATCTCGTACTGGTAAGGGAATTTTTCGAGTACGTGGCTGGGCGCGGTATTATTTATCTCGGCCCACATACTGGTTATTCCCTTAAAGGTTAACACTACAGAGTAATACTCGGTCATACGAGTACTATAGGTATACTCCGCATAAATCACATAGTATTTGCCTTCCATCTCCGCTAGACTCGGCAAAGCATAGCCAGATAAAGCGGCAAGCAACACGGCAGACGCCACAATTACGAGCTTACAGACTTTGCTGAGCGATGGTACTATAAGCTCATAGTAGCTCGGAGGATGCCCTCTGACAATACCACGCTCTATTAGGCTTCGTACCTTATCTATAAGCTGGCGGTCTGCTAAGAGACCTGTAAGCGCCATACCAGCAAATAACCCTGCTAGATGCGCGTAGACCCCAATAGACGACGCTACTAGTGCGTAGACGAACTGGAGCCCTATCCATGCCACCAATAATACCGCTGCCCGGACCGGGAAACAATAGTAGAGGAGCCCCCACCCGAAACACGCACACATTGTCGAGCCAGGATAAAGAACTAGGTAGCTTCCTACAAGCCCACTTATCGCAGCCGAAGCTCCGGCGATCATGAAGGGAGCCGAGGATCCCTCCACGCCTAGAGAGATCGTTGCCTGAACTAAGCCACCAACGATGCCAGCAACAAAATATATTATGAGGAACCTCAGCCTTCCCAAAGTAAGCTCAACATTATCACCTATAAGGTATAGGAACGCCATATTACCAGCAAAATGCAAGAACCCGATATGGATGAACATTGCAAAGACTAGTTGTCCCAGGCAGCCAAGGTTTGCTACACACGCAGTCTTCGGTAATGTCTTGAGAAGATCGAAAGTAGCCATATAAGCCTCGCTACCACCTAGCAGAAGCTTCCAACTAATAAACATCATGGGTAAAAACAACAATACGTTTACAACGATAAGCAGGTAGGTCAGCCAAGGAATGCCAGGAGGACTAGTATCCCTATACTTGCACTTAACCGCGTCCCAAATAGGGCGAACACCGGCCTCCGGAACCTCATCAGACATAAACAAGCACCAATAAGACTATCATTAATAATATTTAGACTACTACTAGATATATAATCAAACCATATTGAAAACTGTATCAATGTCTCATCATGTGCTGGGGAAC
>CAYROE010000071.1:5859-6875 GCA_964425855.1 uncultured Desulfurococcales archaeon
CAAATAGGGCGAACACCGGCCTCCGGAACCTCACTAGACATATACAGACACCAGTAAGACGATCACTTTATTATATTAACTAATCTATTAACCTTAACAACAACCTGTTATAAGCACTTAATATTTCGGATTCGTTTAATTTAATCTTTTCAGATATAGATTGAACATCAATCCCGCATCTGACTTCATCATCAAAACCTACTATTGTACCTGCCTTAAAACAACTTACAAGACCTACAATAGGAATAAGCTTATTGTAAACTTGTATAAATTTTGACTTACTCGGACATGAGCTACAATTAATAGATATACATTCATTCTCCTTACATCCATATATCTCCTTCAAGACACCAATTATTACATCCTCGACTGTTCCCGTACAGTATCCTCGAGATTTTGGACCGCACCAAAATATTATACCTAGATTTCTTACATTTCCGTGACCGAATCTAATAATTATTTTCATACCTTCTATCTTCATGTTAATACTCCTAATTTCTTCATCGATCTCGCGAACTGATACCTGGTTATTTGAAAACCTCGAGTTTACGTATTCTTCTATATGGTTTCTTTTCGTTGAAATACTACTGTCTGCATCTATCATCAATATAATGTTCTTGACATCTATAGCCTCTTTACTAAGTAATTCGATCGCATACTCTAGAGCTCCACGCCATCCTCCTGATCCTCTACTTCCTATAGGGAGTCTAACATCCTTGCTCGATATGCTAGTATTCTGTAAAATCACTAATGCTAATAGTTTATCAAGACAGCCTTCAGGAACAACTAATGTTCTACCTGAAATACAGATCACCTCAATTTATCTTAATAATTGATAGGTTAATCTCGGATCACCGCTAGCTATAATTTCTCTTAGAGCATTACACCCACTCAAATGAATAGAGCTTATCCTGGACGCATCATGTTTTGAGCGTCTTAGGACAACTAGGTTAAAGAGGTCATAATCCTCGACGCTTGTCGCGCCATTACATTTCTCCCTAATTACATTAGATAAC
>CAYROE010000072.1:0-6789 GCA_964425855.1 uncultured Desulfurococcales archaeon
GACCCACTACTTTGGAGGGCCTCCATCCTGGAACCGGGAAATCAAGGGCTGCTACACGAGTGCCTGGTTCTAGCTCCTGTTCTAGCTTTGGTCTGAGTAGCTCGTTAACAGAGGTTAGTAGATACATGTATACTGCCGTGGCATCAGAAACGTCTATCTCCCTGAAATCCGCGTTAATTACTGATACTTTTTCTGCTACTCCTTCAAGGATGCTTCTTTTAAGTGCTTCTTCTGCCAAATACTTGTCGATCTCGATACAGATGCTCTTCCTTACATCATAATGTAGGGCTGCATATACTGCTATTCTCCCGTCTCCACATCCTATATCATAAAAGACGTCGTCGGGTCCTAGCGCTAGCTCGTCCAGTATCCGGGGTATTAGCCTGTCTCTAGTGGGAACATAAGGGACTATCTTTCTATCGCCAAGTACTAGTGCTAGGCCTAGTATTGGATCATTCACTGAGGTTGCTAGGGTGATTTGGAGGTGGTTGTTCCTTGGCAAGGCCTCGCCTCCACCAGTATATTTGGTGCTCCACAACATGTATAAACATTGAATACTTCAATTAACATAGACACTATATCGCTCATCTATGTACACGAGTATTAGTGGATACTGCCTAGGCCCTAATGTAGGTGATCAACTATAAGACTCGATGTTTGTATAATAGGATGTGGTTCGATGGGGACACTCATAGCCCACGCGATCCACAGCGCCACGGGGGAACCAGTTCCATGCATAACACGTAGAAAAAACCACGCCGACATCCTCGCCGAAAGGAACCTCCAGCTCTACGACGTCATTAATAGAAAATATCACTATATACAGGTCCTGCCAGTCCACTATTCCCTGGCCGCAAAAGAGCTCTCTTGCAGCACTGTAATAGTCACAGTCAAATCCTATGACCTCCAAGAGGCACTGGAAACCGCATCTCAAATAGCTATATCAAAGGATAACGTAGGAATACTAGTAAACGGACTAGCTGGAAAAAAAGAAGCCAATGAATATGGCTTGAACCCGTTCTTTATAGTATCGGATTATGGCGTTACAAGGATATCCGATTACGAATATGAGTTGCGGGGCTATGGAGAACTAATCTTGGGTAGAGATTCTCCTCTGAGAGAAAGCTCTCCAGAGTGCCGTCTGGCCGATCTATTATCGAGGGGAGGTCTAAACAGCCGCTGCACCAGTAATATATCCTATTACCGTTGGAGGAAGACGGCATCCAATGCTGTTATCAATAGCATAACGTCGATACTCGATGCAGAGAACATTATAGTAGTAGAGAACAGCTGGGCGAGGAATTTAGCGGAGAAAGTTCTAAGAGAGATCATCGATATATCCTACGCGAAAAATGTGGGGCTCAAATACGATGATTTATCCAAGTACGTGTTTGAACTAGCTAGGCGAACCGGAAGAAATATTTCCAGCACGCTTCAAGACTTGAGAACATGTAAACAGACTGAGATAGACTCTATTCTAGGCGTTCTCCTCGAGTATTCGCGCGAAGCAGGCATAAATGCTAATACTATAGAAGACCTATATATCCTTGTTAGAGCATTGGAGGAGGGGAGACTACGTTGCGCAGAGAGAAAACAACAGTCAAACACATCCTGAAAAAGAAACAAATCAGCGAGAAAATCGTAATGATAACAGCCTATGATTATCCTAGTGCCCTGATAGTCGACGAGGCAGGAGTAGACATTATACTCGTAGGAGACAGCCTAGGAATGGTCGTCTTAGGGATGAAGTCCACTCACAGCGTGAGCCTCGAAGATATGCTGCGCCATACAAGCGCCGTTGCTCGAGCCGAGCCATCGGCAATGATAGTAGGCGACATGCCCTTCGGAACATATGAGCCCAGCACTTCAATGGCCGTGGAGTCGGCTATAGCTTTTGTCAAGGCAGGGGCAGACGCCGTAAAGCTAGAAGGAGGAACAGAATATGCCGACAGGGTAAAGGCAATCGTTACCGCCGGAATCCCAGTCATGGGACATATAGGGCTGACTCCCCAGAGATACTTGAGGCTTGGAGGATACAAGCTCCAAGGAAAGCGTAGACGAGAAGCCCAGGAACTCCTCCAAGACGCTCTAGCACTACAAGAAGCAGGAGCATTCAGCATAGTAATCGAGTTCACCGCTGAGGAGACCGCCAAGATGATAACAGAGAAACTAGACATTCCGACAATATGCATAGGAAGTGGAAGATATTGCGATGGCCAAGTACTAGTATACCACGACTTATTAGGACTATACGATCACACGCCGCCATTCGCAAAGAGATATGTTAACCTGAAACAGATAATTCTAGGAGCCGTAAAAGAATATATCATCGATGTCAAAGCTGGAAGGTTCCCAGCCGAGGAACATGTGAGACATAGCAAAGAACCAATAGAATAAACCATCTACAGATTCTCATCAAGAAAACATAATTTCCTGACAACACTAGAGTCTCCTCAAAAATACGAGGAACCCTGTGTGTCCTATCATCCTAGGTAGTGGCCTAAAGGCATCCGGCTTAGCCTCCCATCCCCGGAGTAGAAGCTCCTCCACCGACTCTACAATCCACTTGTCCTCGTCCAATGAGGAGACTAACCTTTCAATCTGACTAACAGTCGGTAAGAATACAACGAGTGGAGAAGAAGGCTTCAACACCCGCCAAGCTTCCCCGAGTACATTCTCCGGTCTTGGTAAATCGAGGAACCCGGCTTCCAGAGACTCGTTATCTAAATCCTCGAGTCCTTCTACTACATCCACATTGTAGGCTTCAACGCATTCTTCCAAGCCAATAGACCTTATATTGTATAGTGTGTTTTCATAGAATTCTCTTCTAACCTCATAACCATAGAGTTTACCGCCTGGACAAATTATAGATAGGATGCTCGCCGAGAGAAATCCACTTCCAAGACCGGCCTCGAAGACCCTTGATCCATGCCTAAGCCCGGCTCTAATAGCCATATATGCTGAGTCCTTTGGATATATGACTTGAGTTCCTCTCCTCCCCCAATTCTCTAGCTCTTCTAGCCAGGTCGGCTTGAGAACGTATATAGAACCCCTCAACGTATCGATCCTAGACCCGTATCCTGAATCCAGTATTGATTCTCCTTTTACAGGTCCCGCTATAGTACTATACACTGCTTTCTTTCTTACTGTGACAAAGTATTCCCTGCGTTTATCTCCTGCGACCGCTAGTAACTTTACTCTTGCTCCTTCCTCCAACTCGTATCGACACCAATTCTATAACATAACGTTATAGGCTTCAAAATATAACTGAGATCCAAAAAACTATATCCTGGCAGACAACAAACACACGAAAATAACCTAGGAGACCTGGTTCCCTCAAAAAGAAATTATGGATTCAGACGAATACTCGTAGTGTACAAGGTCTATCAGAGGCCTCGCCTCCACGTAACATCCCCCAGAAATACGGGGGCCAGAAGCCCTCTCCCTCAGGTATCATGCTTGGGCGCCCGTGGTGAGGCAGGAGCCTCTGGACCGAGCGGGTGTGGTCACCGTGAAGCCGCGTGAAGAGATCGAGAAAGAGGCATTGGAAGTAGTTAGAAAACTCGAGAAGATAGCCGGTAATCCTGCTTTAAGAATGCTGAAAAAGGTTGGAAGAGCCCTAAAGACGAGCATTCCTGCAGGATACCGCATCCTACTAGTTGTCTCCGGAAGTGATCCATACAAGATAGGGGCCATAACGGCAAGGGCACTCCTCTATTATGAGAAGAGATACCGTAAGATCGCTGAGAGAAGGCCTCTCCAAGCATTATACGTGTTCCACGACGAGTTCGATGATGCAAGGATACGTAAAGAGATAACGAAGAAGGCCATCAAGGAGAAAGCTAGCCTACTCTCCCAGACGACTGCCCGCTACGAGGAGAGCGAGAAATACCTAGGAACCACCTTCCAGGCACTCGTACTAGACCTAACAAATGATCTCAAACCAAACGACGTGGGAAGACTAGTAGGCGTAGTAGAAGGAGGAGGCCTAATCATAATACAGGCACCACCGTGGATCGAATGGGACACCAAGCTCACCCTATTCAAACAGAATCTCCTCGTACCAGGCTACGAGGAGCCCAGACACATATTCATCACCTGGTTCAAGAGAAAACTCCTCCAGCACGAGACAAACATCTTCGTATACGACTCTGACAAAGACGAACTCATAAGCGGCAAACCACTCAAGACCATTCCAAGTAAGAAGGACAGAAAGATAGTATTCCCGGAGAAGAAACTCTTCCCTGACCAGATATACAAGCTTGCCCTAACCAACGACCAGGTCAAAGTAATAAAGAACCTCGAATGGCTCTATGAGAAGCCCAAACGGGGCCAGAAGAAAGCAATAGTAGTAACAGCAGACAGAGGGCGAGGAAAAAGCTGTGCTGTAGGCATAGGATTAATAGGACTCGCGAAAGTACTCGGAGAAGTAAAACATAGGGTGAGAATACTCGTAACAGCGCCTAGCCTATCAAACGTTCAAAGCCTCATGCAGCTAGCCCTTAAAGCAGCTGAGGCCGCAGGCCTTAATCCTAAGCCGATAAAGCGTGGGGGAAGAATCCTAGAGATTCAGGGAAAGAAGTTCAGCCTTGAGTACTGGGAGCCCATCAATATACCAAACCTGAGCGCTGATATTGTAGCGGTTGACGAGGCCAGTGGAATACACGTCCCTCTACTCCATAAGATATGGAAGGCTCATAAGCGACTAGTGTTTGCTGCGACAATCCACGGATATGAGGGTGCGGGGAGAGGATTCAATGTAAGGTTCCTAGAAGCCCTGAGAAGAGACCCCAATACTAAGCTAATAAGGCTAACGATGGACGAGCCCATAAGGTATTCAAAGAACGACCCAATAGAGAAATGGCTCTTCGACGTACTCCTCCTAGACGCTGAGCCCGCCGAGCTAGACGACGAAGACTATGATCAGATTAAGAAGGGCATGGTCGAATACCTTGTCCTGGACCCCGCATGGCTCTTCAGCGAAGAAGGAGAAGAGACGCTGAGACAACTCTTCGGAATATATGTCCTCGCACACTATCGTAACGAGCCAGACGACCTAGCAATGCTCGCCGACGCTCCACACCACAAGATACGAGCCCTCCGGACAACAAAGACGAAGAAGATAGTCTCGGCAGCACAAGTTGCGGAGGAGGGAGGACTAGACGACGAGATGATAGACCGTCTATTGCGGGGTGAAAAAATAGCTGGCAACATCATACCGGACAGGCTCCTCAAACATCAGAGGATAATAGAATACGGGAAAATGAAGGGCTGGAGAGTAGTCAGAATCGCCACACATCCAGAAGCCCAGGACAGAGGACTAGGAAGCATACTACTTGGACACCTATATAAGGAAGTAGAAGAACAAGGCCTAGACTGGCTAGGGAGCGGCTTCGGAGTAAACGACAAGCTACTAAGGTTCTGGATAAGGAACGGGTTCAAAGTCCTCCACATAAGCCCAGACCGAAACCCTGTCAGCGGAGAATACACGATACTCGTAGTAAACCCCATATCAGAGACAGCCCGGAAAGCAGTAGAAATAAGCACCCGTGAATACAAGTGGAAGCTTCTCCACAGCCTCTACGACACATACAAGGATCTAGAAACAGAGATAGCAATCCAAATGCTCGATCAAGACCCTCCAGGAATCGACGAAAACTACGAACCCAGGATTACTCCAATACTCCGAGACAGAGCGTGGGTATACAACTATGGCCCAATGACCTATGAGAGTGCAAACGACCTAATATACGAGCTCGCCAGAACCTACTGGATACACCCTCCACATAAGAGGCCGAATCTCGACGAATTCGAGCGACACGTCCTGGTAGCAAAAGTCCTCCAAGGAAAGCCGTGGAGCGATGTCGCGTCAGAGCTCGGAGTCAAAGAATACAGGATAATGAGCGGCCTAAAACAACTCGTCAGAAAACTAACAGAACACTACTATGGGATAAAAGAAGATGACCCCGTAGGAGTTAGTATTAAAGATTTCTAGCATCCTATAGAACCAAAATACCTATATAAATCTTATTATAATCTCTTTTCAAACTAACCACAGATAACAATATAGAATAGATTACCTTTCAACAACAAATTAACCTAAAGCAGTTTAAAACATATGATGATACAAAATTAATTAATAAAGAAAATAAAATTATTTTAAAAATCAGCCATTGGTTTGGTCGACAACACAGTAGATGCCAGTACATGGAGGTGGAGTAGTTTGTGAATAAGTTAATGATATATATATTAAATTGATAAATTTCTCTGAACTGTTAGAGTCGTTTACAAAATAATGAACCATCGGATAATATACCTGTAGAGATACATCAATATCTGAGTCCAAATTATTTGTTTGTAATATCTTCGAATCAACAGTCAAAGCCGAGGCAGAAACTTCCACATTTACATAGCCGATGCTCGATAACAATGTATATGCCCTATATATAATTTCTGCTACTGGATGATTCGTTTCGTCTGCTAACATATCTAATAATATTCCTACTAATGGTGGACTATCTATGAGAGCATCATAGCTAATTTGGGCTCCTGAAGAGTTCAAGGAAATTAGCATTCTCCATATCTCTATAGGAAGACTTTCAGGACTCCTATCTGCTTGATAATATAACGATGTACTGACCAGACCATTGCCCCAATCCTCATAGAACGGATCACCATTTGACGAGAACTCGATAGAGAAACTACCCGCACTATAAGAAACCGTGTACAACGGAACAACTGTAACCACAGGAGTTACTATATAATAGTTGCTGCTTGAAGTTTCATCTA
>CAYROE010000073.1:0-6679 GCA_964425855.1 uncultured Desulfurococcales archaeon
TAATGTCTCATCATGAGCCGGGGAAGACCCCATAAAAATCAATACATCCAAAATCTGAACCAGCCATTATGGTATAAGGCATTAGCGTTGATTTATCTAAAATTAAATTATATGGCTTATAATGTTATTTTGTGTAGTATTGCAACGTCGTCTATGGTTGTTCATTTAATTCCCTGTATTTTGTATCGTATACGTAATTCTTTCTTAGTATTGACCATGCCAGTCTTAGCTTGCTTGTTCTTGGCATTAGGCTTCCCAGGCCTGTTAGTGTTGTCGTGTCTATTGCCTTGCATGTTTCGCCGCATATCTGGTTCTTGTAGTCTTGGAGGGTTTTGCCTGGTTCGATCGCGTTTATCCATGTGTTCTTGAGACGGTATTGTTCTATTCCGAATATTATCTTTGACAGGGTCTCCACAGTAGACACTGGTGCCCTAGTATATGGATAGATCTTGAGCTTGGCCATGGCCTTTAGGAGCCTCCATTCCATGTGGTAGGCGTGGTCTCCTATTATTAGGCCTGGACGTAGGATGAGCCAGTTATACTTGTAGCCCGTGGTTCTTATCTCGCCGAGGGCCTTGGTCTCGCTATGATAGGTCTGCCAGACCACGCTACTGTATCCACCAGATAAATGGGGCTCCTCCTCGACGACACGTGACCAGGGAGGATCCTTTGACGCGTCCGCTGTCACAGCTATACTACTAATGTATATGTAGAATGCACCGTTCTGCGCGGCGCCCTTCATAGCTTCCTCTGCTAGCCTCACGTGGGCCTCGTACTGGACATGCCTCGGGCCACCGGGCTTCCCAGCTAGGTGAACCACGCAGTCCCCATTAGCCTCGGCGATAACGTCCCACGTGATACTATCCCTAACGAATACCGTGTTGCCTGCAAGGCTCCTAGCAAGATCATATAGCCCAGGCCTCCTCTCCGCACTCCTAACCCGCGATACAACTACCGTCTCAACACCATACTCCCTAGCATGCTCCAACAGATTAACTCCCAGATAACCTATGCCACCTACCAGTACACAACGCAAAACCAACACCAGTTACATAATTTGTATTACTACACGATAAATAGCGATGATATGAGTAGTGACAGTAAAAATTCATGGACCTAGCTCACTTCGTTTCCCATGCGTATATGTGTAGTTGTATTGTTATGGGGTATTCGTCTTGTCGTATTGGCGTCCAGCATCTCATAGTGTACCATCCTGTGTCTAGACTTGTATCGCTCCAGGATATCTCGGAGTACTGTGCTCCTACGTAGTCTGGTGGCTGGCCGTCTTTTGCTTTTATCGTGGCGGTTATCTCTACTCTTTCGAGGGGTTTTAGGGCTGTTATCTTTATGCATATCTGGTATAGGTTGTCTGTGGTGCTTGTGCTGTAGGCTTCTAGCTTGAAGTAGCCCGGTACCGGGAAGTAGGGTTTGTCGCTTGGAGAGATTAGCATTAGGTGGGCCGGGAAGTATAGTTCTTGGCTTGTGCTGGTGTTCCATATTCCCATTAGCCAGCCTGCTACCGCTATGCTTATGGCTATCGCTACAGCTACGATTATGACCTCTGCAACTATCGGCGATATTGCTTTTCTAGCATTGTGGAGAGAAGACAATTCCTGGATCCCATTGCTCTATTATTATGTGCCAGGAACTGATATAGTCTAGTAAACCCTGTACGCTGGATAGTGTTTTCTTATCAGGTAATTATAGAGCCTAGCTAGTAATATTAATGAAGGATAAAGTGACTAACAAGGCTTAGGTTTATTCTGTCCAGTCTCCGGTCTCTATTTTTTCGGGAATGTATTTTTCTGCGAGGAATCGTAGTCCCTTGCTGGCGAGTGCTTCTATCTCGAGCTTTGCTTTTCTCTGTAGGAAGATTCTCAGCTCGCGGCGCCATTTTGGCGTCTGGAACCAGCTGTACTTCATGAGCTCTTTTGCTCGTCTTATGTCGACGTCTTTTGCCTTAATGATAAAGTTCCTCCTCTCCCTCTCGCTAAGATAGGGTTTCTTGCTCCTGTAGCCGAAGATGTCGGTCATGCTTACTCCTAGGAACCTTGCCTTCGGGGTGGCGAGGCGCTCGCTCTCATAGCTTAGCTGTATGCTTCCTACCTTGAATACACTGTAGATGTACCATCCGTAGGGGTCGCTGTCTGTCAGTATATAGATTGGGAGTCCTAGCTCCTCGTTCAACCTCCTTACGAATCTCCTGGTTGCCCTATCTGGCTGGCCTGCTCCTGTTACTAGGATTGCCTTGTACTTGTCCCAGAACTTTGCTCTGTGGAGTTGTTGGAAGACAGCGTCTTTCTCCACTACTAGTACGAACTCGGCGTCGACCTCGAGGAACTCTATTAGGTCAGGGGTGGACTCTATTGCGTAGGCTCCGTGGCCCATCTTGCTTAGGTCTATTACGTCGCCGCCGCTCCTTATCTTCATCCGGCCTACTACTTTGCCCTTCTCCTTGGAGAGGATGAGCATGTCCTCTCTTAGGAGGCCTGTGAAGACCTCGACGTCTCTTATCACCGCGTCGCTCTCGCTCTGCTCGTCCCACGTGTTTTCTTCGCGTAGCCTTCCCTTGAGGTCCCGGTATACTATCGTGTGTTTACCCCTGTAATATAGGTCTCTTATTGTAGGGTACTCGTTTTCTATGAGTGCCTGGTAGATTATGCTGGCCATTAGTAGGGTCTGCATGAATCGCCTGGCTTCTCCCATGTTGAGGAACTCGCGCTCTATGACGTCTTCGCCCATGACGAGTATTCCTTTCTCCGGGTCGAACCGGGTGTTAGCCAGGGTTCTCTTCGGTATGACGAGCCTGGGGGGCTTCCCGCCTAGTATATCTTTGAGTACTCCCTTGAACTTCTCGTGTATGATCTTCGCTGCCCGTCTACGAGCCTCCAGGTCCACCTTGTCTACCGGTGCCGCCATCCTACTACACCTCTACTGGTCTTATTCTAGTTTAATGTTCTCGATGACGCTCCTCACTATCTTCTCTGGATCGCTGTGGTCGAGGCCTGGTACTTTTGGTACCTCGACGTTCCTCGATACTAGTCTTACTAGGGCATCGACTAGTATTTTCTCGTCTTTTTCGCTTGGAGGATTCCATTTTGATGGTGGCTTGCTTAGGACTGCTAGGCTCCTCGCGATCTCGGGTATATACTTTGATATCGTGATTATCTTTCTCCGGGCCTCCGCCTCTCTAGCCTTCTTGCCGAGGTAGACTCTTAGCTTTCTCGCGACGTGTTGTACCGCGATCCTTATCTCGGACTCTATCTCGGGTACCTCGCTTATGCTTTCTTTTCCTACTCCTTTGTAGGGTATCTTGGTGCTCGCGATGTGTACGAGGACTACGAGTGGAGCAGGGAAGTCGACTCTGTAGATCTTCCAGTTTATGCCGCTCACGACCTTGTATGTTACGTCCTCTCGTTCCTCGTAGAGGAGGGGGATCTTGTTAGCATATCTTAGCAGGAGCGGCTCGTTGCGAAGCTCTATACCGCCTCCGTAGGCGAGGCCTACTTCTACTATGAAGCTGTGGCCCTGGTATGCTCGTGGAGGCCGGGTCAAGGCGTCTACCCATTCGGGCTTGAACATTCTCTTTAGACCAATCTTGATGAGGTCTTCTCCTATAGGGCTGAGGTGGTCGCTCTTCGGGGCCCTGAACTTGTAGCTCTTCATCGAGTCCACTAGCTTAACCAGTGAATCGTTGTCGAGCTTCTCTGGATCCATGTTTGGGTCTAGTCCTATTTCCTCAAGGAATTTCCGGGCCATTATCGTGCCTACGCTCTGGAGCTCGCTGCTTAATAGCTGGAGAAGGGTCTTAGCTTTGCTCCGCTTGATCAACATCTTCATCTGGTCCAGGTCTATTCCGTGGGGGTGTGGTTTTGCCTCTTTGGGAGGGGCAGGCATCTTACTTGTGAGACGTGGGAAGACGTAGATCTCGCCTTCGGGCGTCTCGAAATAGATCTCGGCGTAGGGGGCTATGACCGCGGTCCTCTTAATGTATTCTATTATACGTGTCCGTGCACGGGGCCAGTCCCCCTCAAGCGTAATGGTCACCCTTGTACCGTGCCAGCGCCCCTTCTTCCTCCACTGGCCCTTCTCGACTATCTTCGGCTCGTTCTTGGAGACATCGATATAGAGCCGCCGCAAATAGACGTAGTCGCTCTCCTGCATACTTGACACTACTTCTACGGGTCTACCGGCCGTCATCTGCCCGTATAGCACGGCGGCTTTTACTCCTAGACCATACATTCCACGGGTCTGTCTTATCACGTATTTGCTCGAGAATAGTACTCTGCCGAACGCGTTTGCTATGACGGTTGGAGGCACTCCTATACCGTTGTCCTCGACGGTAATCCTGAACCATTTCCTTGGGTTACCGTATTTTGCCTCGAGCTCTTCGTCATAGGAGATCCTTATAGAGATAACTGGGAGAATGCTATGTGTGTCGGTTGCGTCGAGCGCGTTCTCTACTAGTTCTCGCACCGTCTGGTAGAGTGCCCTAGTAGGGTTCGAGAATCCTGCGAGCTCGCGGTTCTTTGCGAAGAACTCGGCTACGCTTATCTCTCGATAGGTCTCCTTGCTTCGTTGCCGTCGGCCTCGCTGTGGAGCCTCGGCAACTATTGTCTTCGCCGTCGCCGTTTCTCTGCGTCTTCTAGGCAAATCCCTTTGCCCCCACACCATTCTTGTCCCGCTACGCCTATAATATAGATGGGCGTTAAGAGACCCTCTACAACGATGCCAGGAAACATAGAATATCGGGCAAGTAATCATACATGGGTCTCGAAGCTATGAACCCTCTCTGCTATACCCAGCACCTCGAAGCCCCTAACATATACCAGGTCAGGATCCCGTGCCTTAGACAAGTACTGTATTATGCCACGATCCACGTCCTCCGAGGATAAGCGTCTTGGATCTGAGTCTAGGAGCTTGTAGGCTAGCTTGACAGCGCTATATAGCTGGCCGGGATCCTCGAGGTAGCTATACGCATCTAGCCTAGCCATATTCTTCATCCTGTCCTGGTATAGTAGTCCCGTAACCTTCCATTTCCCTGGTCTCTGCACTATACGATAAGATCTGGGGCCTGGTAACCTGTATTCCTCCTTGGAGTCGAGGCCTGCGATCTCTACTAGTCTCCTAGCTTCCTCCTTGTACCTAGAGGCGTCTTTTGGCCGGTACTCGTCCATTACTATGATAGTGTCTGCGGCTGCGAGTAACGGGAGTGTTCCGCTCGCTACCACGATAAGGCTTATTCCTTTCTCCTTCATTGATCCCGCTAGCTCTACCAGGGTTACGAGTGTCTTCTTCCCAGTGTAGTCCTCGGTCCATTTATCTCTGTGGAGGAGATTGGTGGCTATCTCATCCTCATCGACTAGGATTAGGCGGCTCCCCATTGACACATATTCCTCTATGGATGCAGCAGCGCTAGTTGCACCGCTCGCGTCACTGGTAGTAAAGCAGTCTATGCTTCTCCTACCGGGCAGTCCCCGGAGCCAGTTTCCTAAATCTACGCATGACACTCTTCTACCATTCTCGCTCTTCACGTATACCGCGTCTCGCCTAGTAATTACAAATTCTCTTCCATCTCCTGGCACATGGTTCCATACTCCTATTCTTATTGCTTCGAGAAGCGTGGTTTTGCCGTGGAAGGCGGGTCCAGCGATAACCGTTAGTCCACGGCGTACCCCCATCCCTATGATTACTCCGTGGTGACGTGATTCTATCTCTACACGTAGGCTGGGTGGAGACTTGAAGGGTACCGCTCCTCCGAGTGGCTCGCTGCAGCCTCCGCATTTCCTCGGGAGTATGCTTCCATCCGCTATAAAGGATACGAGTCCCTTGTCATCTAGTAGGGCTCTTATATATTCTTGGTCCTCGTATAGCCTGCACCATTCCAGGGTCTTCTTTTCTTCCTTTATGATCCTCTCTGTACTATTCCTGAGTATCGCCGGGACCTTTTCTAGGAGTAGTCTCACCGCGTTATCTGCGAGTATCCTTCTTCTCCTTGCCGGCAACCCTACTCTAATTAGAATCCTGTACTTGACCATGTCTCTACTATAGGCTACTCGCGTTGAGGCACGCGGTATCATTATTGGACCCGGCTTGTAGAACTGTATGCGCCCACTATTGCCCTCTCCCATCTTTTCATATTGTGTCCGAGAACTCTCTTCGACTAGGTTTCTTAGTAGTCGGTCTGCAAGCGCGGTCTCCGCTCCTCTACATTCCCTTAGTTTGTCTTGTGAAAGTATTCCTGTGGCTTCTAGTATACTTGGAGGCGCGAAAGGGTCTCCTTGGATCCTGAGGAACCTATAAGTAGTGTTTTCCAAGTTCCATACGTATTTTTCGAGTGTGCGGTATTGTTTGTAGGAGGATCTGTCGAGTCTGCGTAGAATTCTCTCGATGTCGTCTTTTGTCATTTTCTTCATTGAATCAGCAACCCCCTTTCGTTACCTTATCCTGCTCGAGGATCTCTAGGGACATCTGATGGCGTCAGCACTCTAGGAATTCGGGCATGTACTCATAGTGGTCTTGCTCTAGGCCGTCTTCCCATTTATAGTCGATACATGTGTGGATCTCTTCTATCCATGACTTGTCCCTTTTCTTAGGTGTTTTCATCCTTGTCACTTTCTTGCTCGTAGAGCTGTGACCCGTCGCTATGTTCCCTCGCCGTAGTTGCCTATATGTATCC
>CAYROE010000074.1:0-6420 GCA_964425855.1 uncultured Desulfurococcales archaeon
CGACTGCAGGCATCCCGAACTGGAGAGCGTCGCAAAGTACAGAATATCCTGTCTGGACGAGCTACCGGATCTAATAACCTGTATAGAAAGAGGAGAAGACTGTTCTCGCTGGAGGATAAATAAGGAGAAAGAATAGGTTTTTAAGGGGAGGTCTTACTGTTTTCCTAGTACTTCTCCTAGATCGGTCTCCTTGATGAAGCCGATTAGGGCGTCTGTGTACTCTGTTGTCTTTACAGGCTCTACTCCAGGCATGTGTCTTGCAAGGTCGTATGTTACTATCTTCTCCGATATCGCTTTTCTTATAGCATATTCTACTACTGGTCTTACTTCTCTCCATCCCATGAAGTCTGCTACGAGTAGGACTCCGCTCAGTATTTCTGCTGTTGGATTTATCACGTTCTTTCCAGCATACTTGGGCGCTGTACCGTGGACTGGTTCTCCTACAGCTATGGCGTCTCCCATGTTCATTCCAGGAGCCATTCCTATTCCTCCTACCAGAGCGTTCGCCTCGTCGCTGATGTAGTCTCCGTTTAGGTTAGGTGTTACTATTACCTCGTAGTCCCATGGCCTGGTGATTATTTGTTGTAGCATGTTGTCCGCTATCCTATCATTTACGAGGATCTTCCCCTCTGGGAGCTGACCATTGTACTTCTCCCAGAGCTCCTCTTCTGTTACCACGTATTCTCTGAACTCCTGGACTGCTACCTCATAAGCCCATGCTCTGAAGGCTCCCTCAGTGTACTTCATTATGTTACCCTTGTGCATTATTGTCACGCGCTTGTTGCCATGGCTAATTGCCCACTCCATAGCTCTCCTCATGTGTCTCTTTGTCTTGAACTCGCTGATCGGCTTGATTCCGATCCCACTGTCCTTTGGAAGCTCGATGCCGAACTCCTTCTTGAGGAATTCTATTATCTTGAGTGCTTCTTCGCTACCCATAGGCCACTCAATACCAGCGTATACGTCTTCAGTGTTCTCTCTGAACACTACGAAGTTTACCTTGTCAGCATACCTGTGTGGAGCTGGCTGACCATACCACTTGACAGGCCTTATATTGCTGTATAGGTCGAGGAGCATTCTTATCGCGACGTTAAGGCTCCTGAAACCGCTGCCTACGGGGGTTGTTAGGGGACCCTTGAGACCGAGTCTCGTCATCTTTATAGCTTCGATAGTTGCCTCGGGTAAGAGTTTTCCACATAGCTGTTGTGCCTTCTCTCCAGCTGCCATCTCCCACCAGACGATTTTTCTCTGTGTCCCGTATACTTTTTCGATCGCGGCGTCGAGAACTTTTCTAGCGCTGGCCATTATCTCTGGGCCTATTCCGTCTCCCTCAATGAATACTACCACGGGATTATCTGGTACAACGACTTTACCGTCCATGACCTTTGCGAGCTGTCCCTCTGCCGGAGGCTTAAGCTCCTCCGGTGTACATGGAATACCAGCCAATTACTATCACCATGCTATTAACCGCATAGCTACTAATATTAAAAACAAACAATAGAGCATAGTAATGCGCAATATACAAAAATATTATATAAGAGAACAGAGAGAAGCCGGTATTATGTATAAGTTTTATAGAAGGAATGTCATTGAACCAAGATAAATATTATGGTGCTAAATATACTTTCCTGCCACGAGACCAACCGCATATAATAGTCCTATTATCCCAGCAGCTACAAGTATGCCTGTGATGTATGTCAGGCTAATACCATACCGTAGGTTATCCGGATATGAGATTATTTTTTCTCCGGCATCAATGTTTATCTTGCTTATCTTATAGTTGTATACTGCCACATCGGGGTAGGATTCTTGCCCGTATACTTTCTTATAGTAGGTATCACTCTCTAGGAGGATTCCTGTCGCTGGATCATACTTGCCCTCGTATTTTTCGAGGACATATACTGCTGTCGCTGGATTGCCTACGAGTTGCTGGCTTTCTCGAGTGATATTTATTGCGAGCCAGCTTCCATAGGGGGTTGAGGCCCTAGAGCGGTTATCCTTTAATAAGACGTCGCTTGGTAGTATTACGCTGAAGTTGTAGGCGTTTCCTTCAATATACGCTGGATAGACGTACATGCCGTTTGCTGATGAGAAGAGATAGTAGAGAGTTCCATTTACGCAGTCTGCCTTAAGTACAGCCACAGCAACGGGCCCGGTAGGGGACTGTGCGCTGGTTCCATTATCCCAATACATGTTGAGTCTTGTCTCGTATTGTAGAGTGATGCTTGTTAGGTTAACCAAGTAGTCGTATTCGCCACAGACCTGTCCTTTGAACGCGTCTGGTTCTAGGCTGAGCTTGTTGTTGTAGCTTGTGTAGATATAGAAGCCTGAGAGAATTACTATAAACGATACCACGATAGATAGTATTATTAACGCGGATTCATGTGCCAACTTCCACGCACCTGGGCTTATAGATGGTGCAAGGATATTATTTACGGTTTGTTATCGTTTCCTCTCAAACAAGTAATGGAGCTAGGAGAAGGTGAGCTTTGTAAGACTCATTAATGATATAACCGCCGCTAGTGTCAGAACGCCCACAAGGACTGTGAGTATAGCAGCTTTCTCCTCTCCTACCTTGGGCGCAAGTAGATCTCGTAGTATTTGGGCGCCGTCGGTATATAGCATGCCTCCAGGCAATGGTATCGCGAGTGGGGCGGCGTTTACTAGGGCTAGGCTGAAGTTGATAATGTATAATGCTCTGAGTAGGGAGACTAATACTGTGTGGTCGTAGCTCTGTTTAATATAGATCCCTATGAGTTCTTCTCCAGCAGGTTTTACAACAGTAATGTTCTCAACGCTACCATCAGGCAATAATACGGTGAGAGTGACACTTACAGTCTTATTAGCATTATGGAGATCGATCTCCGTAAATAACTCGGCGAGTTCCCGGGTATTATTTACTGGTACGCCATTAACTCCTATAATTGTCATCCCGGGTCTTAGACCGGCATCCCAAGCAGGACTATTTTCAACAACGTTAGTAATCAGTACACCTGATTCCCAGGCAGTGGCAGCTTGTGTCAATAGTCCTAGGACAATTAATGTGAGAACTAGGTTCGCTCCAACACCTGCACTATACACCAGAAGTTTGCTTTTCACGGGGGCCTTCTTTAACTCTTCCTCGTCTGGCTCGACGAAGGCGGCTGGTATAAATAGGAACAGTGCTATTCCCGCGTCTTTAATCTTGACATGGACTGCCCTAGCAACGAAGGCGTGTGCTGTTTCATGGAAGAACGCGGCTATCCCGACCGCGAAGAATACGTAGAGCGTATCAACTAGCCCTAGCGTCACGCCTGGTATTAGAGGGCTGAAACCGGCTACTTGTTGCTCCGGCTGTTTAATGTATTTGAGCACTATAAGGTCCCCGACATAGTAATAGAATAATCCTGCACTAACAGCAAGTAGAATCACGCTTATCCAGCCATAAAGTATTAGCAGATTTCTCTTCTTTCCCTCCGGCATAGGATCAAGGCTTATGCCTGCCCTGACCAGTAGTGCACCTGGATATACCTCTATCTTGCCCTTCTTCCCTCTACCCAGCAGATATACTATGGTCCAGAAACCCAGCAGCCCCGCTATGAACGCTAAAACCGTGTTACTCATTATTATCCATCTCCAAGGAGTGGGAGTCCATTGACAAGTTTTTAACCAAATCGTTTATAGCCGGAAGCACGCTATACGTGATTCTAGAAGCCCACTCTACGCTCTCAACTATATCGCTACTACTACAAAACCTGTAGGCATACAATAATGTGAACACGTCACCAGCCCCAGTCGGATCCTCCAGCTCTCCCACAGCATGACCGATTACATTTACATCGCCTCTATATATGAGCCTTATCGGTCCATAACCAGAAGTCTCCAAGATACGGCTTTTGATAGTACCATAGATCTCCTCTGCCTCGGAGTCACTAGCATGAATGAAAGACGCGACGATGGATAGCAATCCGCTAGCTATCCCTTTACGCTGGATACCTTGGATATCGAGAAACACGCATTTATCATAATTGTAATATAGGAGGCTAGGTACCTCGAGGGCTACTTCACCGTATACAGGCGATAGTATAACAATGTCGGGGCGTATCTCGTTTACCACTTGGAGTATCCGTGAAGGTGCCAAAGTAGTAGTGGTGCCTATCATTGATGATAGCCTGTTAACCCCCCGGTAAACATGCTTGAAGACTAGTCCCTCCACCCAGGGAAAATATATGCCTCTCCACAATCCACCTAGCTCTCTAATAACTCGAAGAGACTCTACAGTCCTCCATCCAACAACACCAAGAACATAGATGTCTAAATCAAGACCAATCAACGACGCAGTTGCAGAAGCATAGATGCTAGGACCACCATACCTTACAGTCCTTTCTCCTCCAACCACTATGATATCCAGAGTAGGGCCCCCGACCACCAACACCTTCAAACACAACACCACGATATAGGAACACGATACATCATAATTATTGCACTATCCCCAAGGAATAAGAACCATACATACACTAAGTCAAAGAACGGGATAGACGCACAAATAAAATAAACGCCACATAGAGGATACCAAGATGAAAAGAAAATGCACAGACCAAACACTAAGAGCAGAGCTCCACATTCATACAACAGCGAGCGACGGCTCAATGACCCCCGAACAACTAATAAAACTAGCAAAGAAAAAACACCTAGACTCGATAGCGATAACAGACCATGATACCTTTAGAGGAGCCAGTCTAGCCCTAAGGATAAGCAAACTCATAAATGATCCTCCCCTCATCATACCAGGAGCAGAGATAAGAACAATAGACCACGGAGACATCATAGTACTATGCCAAGAACCACACGAAGACTATCCCAAACACTTAGCCGAGCTCAAAGACTGGGGAAAAGAAAACAACTGCATCCTCATAGCCGCACACCCATACCATATAGGCAGACACAGTATCGGCAAACATATCAAGGAAAACCTCGACCTCATAGACGCAATTGAGATCTGGAACAGCCGAGGTATACCATTACTTAACTACCCGGCTATAAAACTAGCAGAGCAAACAGGTAAGCCAGCAACAAGCGGTAGCGATGCTCATGTACCCAGAGAGCTAGGGACCAGCCCTATACTATACTGTGACGAGATTAGAGAACCAGCAGACCTATTTAATCTAATAATAGATAAGAAGATTATCCCTGTCTTTGGAGTCCCGGGCCCCCTAACTCTTGCAGAAATCGTGGCATGGGCCATATTGAAGAGACTAGGACAATCATTTTTCCTCTAGGAGAACGTAGAATAATCCGAGATCCCTAAAACATCCTGGCAGAAGATTTTCAACTAGCATTATAGGATCTCCACGGTATATGAATAGGTGCGTCCTGTTATAGGGATCATCTCCCGACCCGAATCCTGGGGGTCCCTCCTCCAATATCCTAGAGCATCTCTCCGCTAGATCTTTCTCGGCTCCTTTATGCATTGTACAAGCGTAGAGAATATATCCTATATCGATGTCTGGGCGACTTGTTAAGTAGTCTATATGCCAGTATAGTTTCTTGCCGGACCTAGAAAGATGACGCCTTATCCGGGCACGGAGTCCCCCAGGGCCCATAGCTGAACCGACGTAGATTAATAGGGTACGAGGACGAAGGGCTACCTCTATGCCCGACCTGCCGATCCTAGCTATTTTATTTGATCTAGGAACCATTACTAGGAGATAGACTCCCCTGCAATTAGGGATTAGATCCATCCCAGGTATTCCTCCAAGGAGATCATCCTAGCTCTAATGTATCCGTTTTATCTTATGCCTCCCCTATATAAGAGCCCCCTTAGGAGAATACATGTATAGGAGGTTTCTGTAAGGAGGATCGAGCAATGACTATTATTCCGGTTTACGGGCAAGGGTTCTTCCACATATCATACAATACCATATACTACACGATCGTATTTGATTATTATGACAGGGATGGCGACTACGCACAGATTCTCATGGATCCACGTAGTCGAAGAGAGGAGGAGAAAGAGATTAGGAAGAACATGCAAAGACTCATGGACGAGGAGAGGATCGTAATCAATGGAAGAGACGTGAGAGCTATCGTCGATTCAGCACTGTTGGAGCCCCGGGGACAGAGACGGCTCCATAGCGTTGTATTCCATGCACGAATGGATTATACGCCGATCGAGGGAGTTAACGTTTATGAAAACTTCTATGAGCCCGATACCGCCGAATACAACTATACAGTGTACTGGATCGCACCACCAGGCGGAGAAATCCTAACAATAGAATCCGAAGGCCGAGTATACTACCAGGCCAACAAGAGGCTAGCCATTATACGAGTATCGAAGGGAACAAGGCTTTCAGGATACGAGGCGGTCTCATTTAGGCTGGGATCCCTATCATATCATTAGCACCAACAAGAGGCCAATGAGACTCATGGATCTCGACGTAT
>CAYROE010000075.1:0-6363 GCA_964425855.1 uncultured Desulfurococcales archaeon
TCGACCAACGGCTACGTTACCGGGATAATACTAGAAACGAAGGATATGACACTCACAGGAGTAGACGCATATCTCTATATAGAAGAAAAACAGATAGAAAAAGCCGTATTCAATATAATATATATCCCTGATACCCTGGTAGAATGGAAAGACGAGGAATACTCAATACGGATACCTGGAATAGACAGGCAACACAAACTACTCATAAACCTAGTAAACTACCTATATAAATCTCTGATAAATGGAGTGTCCGGGCGCATTATAACCAAGATAACCGATCTTCTAGACCTATACATCAAGATCCACTATCGTAGCGAAGAACTACTAATGGAACATTTTGATTACCCAGAACATCTATACAGGAGACACATTCAGGAACACAAAGAATTCGAGAACGCAATAGCAAAATATAAGGAGATAGTAGATGCTTCAACCGCGATACCAACGCTAGAACTATTCAAGTACCTTGTGATCTGGATACAAGATCACATACGTGGAACAGACAAAGAACTAGGACATTATCTCGCACCAATTGCTTTCCAAGCATAACTATGCAAAATAAAGGAGAATATAATGAGGCAGAGGATGGAGAACTCCTCCGTCAGAGCCTTATCTCCTTTCTAGGAATATACCTGTAACAGCAATAATTGTGGACGCTACTAGTATCCATGCTGATATAGGGGCTCCGGACACGGTGTAAACGAATACTTTCACCGGATTCTTCCAACAGGCGAAGAGTATAACTGATACCAGTGGAGGTATTAGTATACTTGTTCCTGCTAGCTCCGGCTTAATCTTATAGCCTGCAATGAACAGGAGTGTTGTAGGTGCTAGGCCGAGTAGCATTACGCTAGACAATACGCTTAACCCAACGATGTATGAGATTCTCATTGATGCGATAACAGCCATAGCCACTCCAACTACTAGTATTGCTATTATCCCTATTCTCTTCCTGGTAGCTTCCTGCGTGTTTGAGGGGGATAGGTCTATGCTAGCTGTACTTGCTAGTGTTAGAAGGATGCTGTCCGCGGTTGAGACGCTGGCAGCGATAATGCTTGTGAATACTATTGCGCCGAGGAGGGGGTTTACTATTGTTAATAATAGGGGTGTGACTTGGTCCTTTGACTCTGGGCTTATCGGTATGATTCCTGCTTCTACTCCTGCACGGGCTAGTAGTCCTACTAGGGTTACTATTATTGTGTAGGAGAGGCCAAATACTGCGAACCATTTTATCATGGTTGAGAGGCTTTTCTCGTCTCTTGGCATGTAGAGTCTCTGTACTACTTGTGGGTTTGTTACTGCGAAGAAGATCCATGGTAAGGTAAAGGCGAGGAATATTTCTGGTTTCCAGAATCCTGTTCCGACGCTTAGGAGTCCTTGACTCGATAATATCTCTCCTGCTTGACCGAGTGTTAGTCCATTGCTTCTTAAGATTCCGATTATCCATCCGAGGAGTAGTAGTGATGCTAATATCATCCATAGTCCTTGGAGCGCGTCGGTTATCGCGACACTCCATATACCAGCTAAACTGCTCCAGACAAGCATCACCAATAGTCCTATTATGATGCCTATAAGATAGGAGTGTTCTCCTCCGCCCGCTGCGGCGATGACTTCTCCTATTGCCTTTAGCTGGGCGGAGGCATAGGGTACGAGTGCTACTAGGTATACTATTGATATGAGTACCGCGAGTTTCCTTGAGCCTGCGAGGTCTGCGAGCATCTGGGCTGGTGAGACCCAGTTTTTCTCCTTTGCCTGTCTCCATATTTTCCCTGCTATTAGGACTAGTAGGCCTAGTGTTGCTATGTAGTATGCGAGCTCGAATCCTAGGCTTCCTACTCCTGTGAAGTAGGAGAATCCGACTAGTCCTACTATCATGAAGCTGCTATAGGTGGTGGCGGCATAGGTCATTGCGGCGAGGAATCCTCTTAGTCTCCGATTACTCGTATAAAAGTCTGTGATGTCGCCTTTCTGGTATTTTCTGCTAATTATGGCTAGTATGGTTCCGAGTGATAGGTATAGTGCAAGGACTGCTAGGAATATTATGAATAGGCTTGTCATCTTGCCTGCTCACCCCATTTCGATATGTATCCTGTGGTGAGTGCTACGAGTGATACGATTACGTAATAAGCGTATAGTCCCCATCCCGTGGGCTGTTCGATGTATAGGGGTAGGTACATGAGTAACAGGAGCACTAGATATATTGTTGCGAGTATTTTTTTGTTCATTTCAGCTACACCAGATGGAAACAATTGTTTCCAAATCCTATATAAATAACCACCCAACAATAATAATGAATTAGGATACAGTCTTGACACAAAAAACCCACCCTACAGAATACACTATTCTAAAACACCTAATAGACCATGGCCCACTAAGCATAAACGAGCTAGCGGAAAAAACAGGCTACAACAGAACATGGATATGGAAAAAACTACGCCAACTAGAAAAGAAAGGACTGGTAAAACTCTCAAAGAAAGGAAGAATACTAATAGCAGACTATAAAGAGCCAGTAAGGGAACCACAAGTAATAGTCCTAGGAATCCTAAGAGCAGCAGAATACCCCTACATAATAGACTTCCAAAAGCGCTTGCAAAAGAGATGGAACACAGTAATCAAGATATACGACGACGCATACACTCTCGCCATGCACCTCGCAACAGGCAGAGTACACCTTGCAATGAATCCATCCGTCACGCTTCTCCTAGCACACAGAATAAGCGGAGGAAAAGTATTCATAGCGGGAGGAGGAAGCGGTGGAGGAGCAGGGATAATAGAGAATCCCCGTGGTAGAGAAGGCCATACCACCACCATGGCCTCATCAATGGAGTACTGCGCAGTCAAGGAAAGCCTCCCAGGTCCACGCATCTATGCCAGAGGAGGAGACGAAATAATAGAAAACGTATCGAGAGGAATAACACGATACGGTGTAGTCTGGGAACCATATCTAGCACTAGCACAGGCCAAAGGTCTAAAGACAAGAATATGTGACCTACCAGTATGCTGTCTACTGGGAATACATGACAGCATGATCCACCACGTAGACAAGCTCAAAAGAATGTTCGCATATAGTGTAGAACGAGCAGCCAAGAGACTAGACAGCCCTATCCTAGTAGACTCATATTCAAGCCTCATAGGCCTACCCAAAGACCTTGTAAAAAGGGCAATACTATCATACAGGTATTATCCCGAGACACCATACGAGGTTCTCCAAAAGAACACTCAATTGATAAGGGAGACACTCGTACCAATCGACTTGGTGAAGAGAGCTGTCATCTAGCAAACCCTGCATAGAACTAGTACTATTTGACCTGGACGGCACCATAATAGATACGATGAACGAATATGCCGACGCCGTAGCCGACATCGTATCACCAGTATTAGGCTTGGATAGAATAACGGTCAAAGAGAAATACTTGTCGTTGAGTGGTAGACCGTTCAGAGAACAGTTGAGACTAATGGGGGTTCAACCCGATAAAATAGAAGACCTCGCTATAGAATTCGAGAGGAGAAAAGTAGAGATACTCAAAAGACACCGGCCAAATAAAATAGTATGGGATCGAATAACCATGCTAAAAAGCCATGGTATCCGGACCGCGTTGTCGACAAACAACGAATGCTATCTCGTCGAAGTGATACCTTGGATGAAGGAGTTCTTCGATATAGTCCTCTGCCATGACCCCATAAACGGGCTATCCAAGGGAGAACCACACTTATCGAGACTAGAAGAGCTAGGCTACAGTCGGGAGAAAATAGTATTTGTGGGAGATAGCAAGTATGACCTCGAGATATATGCTCCATATGGAGTCAGGTCGGTCAAAACCACAGGTCTGTGGAGACAGGATGACGACGCAGTTGATACAATACTAAGATTAGCTTCTACATGCAACAAGTAAGAGCGGGGCACAGACTAATGATGAATCGATCACCAGGATCCCTGGGACTAGTATTATTAATATTATTAGTTATAGCCCAATTAGGTGCCTTAACATTACATACCGTTGCAGAAGAGCAATCTATACTATGGAGGTATGCAGCTCAGGGGAAAATAGTCGATATCCAGATATCATATGATGCAAAACACATATTCGTCCTCGACGATTCTGGCTATGTATATTTCCTGGACAAGGACGGGAACGAGATCACAATAAAAAGATTCACCGACATAGCATTCGACGACTTGTTTAATCCAGTATTCAAGTTAGCAGACAAGAAGATCATACTACTCGTAGCGGAGACTGTAGAAAATGGCCAGGTTTACTATGCATATAGCGGCGATGGTAAAAGGCTTTGGAGCATGCTCATACCCGGCTATACGCTCTCCTATGATATAAGTCATGGAGGCAACTATGTGGCGATAGCATATAGACCTTTAGAAGTAGACTCTGCAAACCCATACTTTGTCCTAGAACTTTACAATAATGGGGAGAAGACAGCGAGCCTCAATATACAATTATCAAGTATAATCTACTATACGGGCATAAGAGTTACTGTGACTGATAATGGTATAGTGGCAGTGTTCAGGCCAGATATAAGAAAAGTGGAACTGTATGACTCGAGCGGAACATTCATAAAATCATACGCGGTGAACGGAGAAGGATCATTAGCTATGCTGTCAATAGACGATGAAGGTACCAGGCTCGGATATTGTCTTGTTTCTGGACTACAATGTACATTGACTGAGATTACTATTGCTGATGGAGGATCTTGGAGTGCACGGCTTAAGATAAGTAGTATTCCGGTGGTCGCATCTAGCTCTGATTTGAGCCTTATTGCGTTGAAGAACGATGACATTAATGTGACCTTTATCGACACGATAGAGAAGACGTACAGAACAGAGATAGTCAAGGATGCCTCTCGCATAGTCGTCGACTATAAGGGTGATAACATAGTTGTATCAGGTGACAAGACAATCTATATTTTCAAGAAAGGCGTAGACGAAGCATACGAGACCACGATCTATGGGTCGATAACTAGTCTAGCTATTTCGGGAGACGGCAGACTCATACTTGCTGGAGATGACTGGGGTAGAGTATACGCGATAATGAACCCCGCAGAGGAGAAGACGTCGCAGATAGTCTCTATAATAGTGGGAGGAATAGTGATCGTATTAGGAACAATGGCTATAGTGATAGTAATGAGAAAGAAGGAAAAACCGGAGCCAGAAGAGGAAGAGGAGATTTATCCCGCCTAGGATAATAAACGGGAATCGTTGATATCCCTGTGAAAACCTAGGTCTTCATTTATAGTAGGGAGGATACAGTGGAGAGGTCGAGGCACAAACGCCTAGGACTAATAATACGGTCCGCATATGGTGCGAAGAACGCCTTTTCGCCATTGATAGGTGTAATTGAGGAAACCAAATGGTACAAGGAGAATAAGATAAAGACTCTTTTGACAGAAGAGGATCCCAGGCTTCTGGCAAGACAATTAGATGAACGAGGCTACAAAGTTATCATAATGTATGGTCTCTCTACTCTAGTTTATCTCGATCTGAGGGACGAGATAAGAAAGGTGGCGTCTCAGTACAGAGTGGTTGCAGGAGGACCACATGTTGAAGGAGCATACTGGCAGGTTCTTAGGAATGGAGTAGATATAGCTGTGGTAGGCGATGGAGAGCCTGCATTAGAGGCCATACTAGAATACTACATGGGCTACCGTGAGAAGGATGAGATCCCCAACATAGCGTTTTGGGATGGTGAACGATTCAGGGTTACGCGCATAGTTCATATTGATCTGGATGACTATAAAGGTTACTCGGAGACTATGGAATTATATCCTCCAATAGAGATCATGAGGGGGTGTCATAGCACGTGCAAGTTCTGTCAAGTCCCATGGCTCTTCAAGAAGAAGGTAAGGTATCGCTCAATTAACCGAGTTCTAGACATAGCAAGACACTACATAGTGGGAGGCAATCGGAGAAGAATCAGGTTCACGGCACCCATCGGTTTCGCTTATATGAGTCCTGGAGAAGGAGTAATCAACCACGATGCAATAGAAGAACTCCTAAGAGGCGTAAGAAGGCTTGGAGGAGTACCGTTCCTAGGGAGTTTCCCTAGCGAGACACGGCCAGAGTACATTGATAGAAGAGTTCTACGAATAGTTAGAAAATACGCAGGCAACAAGAAGATCAGCATAGGGCTTCAGAGTGGTAGTGATAGGCTCCTATCCAGTATGAGGAGGGGTCATAGCGTGGGGCAGGTGCTCGAGGCGGCTAGACTAGTCTTGGATGAGGGACTTATACCTGTCATTGACATATTGTTCGGGCTACCAGGGGAGACAGAGGACGATGTCGAGGCCACAATTGAAGTCATGAATAAGCTAGTCGTGCTAGGAGCCAGACTACGGCTCCACACATTCATGCCG